>CBFGWQ010000116.1:0-11995 GCA_965652575.1 uncultured Arenibacter sp.
TACGAACTACAGGAAAGCATGGAACACCCTACTTTGTGCCTGGCCCATTCCGGTCGCTTCGCAAACCATTTTTCGGCCTCCGGTTGTTCCGCATACGGATTTTTTAATAATTCGAAAAACTCATCCAATAGGGAGTAATCCCCTTCGTCCGCAGCGTCTATGGCCAATTGGGCCATATAATTCCTCAGGACATATTTTGGATTTACATTATTCATTTTTTCCGCTCTCTGCCTATCATCAATACTTTCCTTTTGTAATCTATGTATGTAGTCTGTAAACCATAGCCTCCAACTCTCAAGAATATCGCCCTTAATATCTTGCGGTAGGTAAAAGGCATCCATTACCGGGGCCAAAAAGTCCTCATTTATGGGTCTATCCTTTGAAATACGGTTCAGATTTCTAAAAAATAGGGTCATATCCGTTTCGGTCAATTGTAGGTTATCTTCCAATCTGCCCAAAAGTGCTGCGTCATTTTCATCGGATTTGAAAAGGCCAATTTTAGATTTCATCATTGAGAGATATTTTGTGGAATAATTGTTACGGTATTCCATTAATATATCTTCAAGAGCCTTCGCATCCTCTATTAAAGGGAAGAGGGCATTTGCAAGTTGATATAGGTTCCAAAGGCCAATGTTTATTTGATTCCCATACCTATACCGCTTATACTGCCGGTCAGTGGTATTGGGGGTCCAACCTTCATCATACCCTTCCAGCCATCCGTATGGCCCGTAATCTATAGTAAGACCAAGAATGGACATATTATCGGTATTCATTACCCCATGTACAAAGCCTACACGCTGCCAGTGTAAAATCATATCAAGGGTACTGTTGGCAACTTCCCTAAAAAATTGGGGATAAACATTTTTGGTACCCTCTTTTATATGAGGAAAAAAATGTCTTATAGTATAATCCGTGAGTGTTTTTAAAGTCTTTTTATCCTGTCTTGCCGAGAAAATTTCAAAATTTCCAAAGCGTAAAAAGGACGGTGCCACCCTACATACCACGGCTCCTTTTTCGTATTCCGGGTTGCCGTTGTACAGTACATCCCTTAGCACTTGGTCTCCCGTGAGCGCCAGTGATAGTGCCCTGGTAGTGGGTACTCCCAAGTGGTACATAGCTTCACTGCAAAGGTATTCCCTGATAGAGGAACGCAATACGGCAAGTCCATCCGCTGTTCTGGAATAAGGTGTTTCCCCGGCACCTTTGAGTTGTAGGGCCCATTGTTTATTGTTCTGGTCAACTTCAAATAAATTAATGGCACGGCCATCTCCCAATTGTCCGGCCCAATTGCCAAATTGGTGTCCGCCATAGCACATGGCATATGGATTGGTGCCAGGTAATACCGAGTTTCCACTAAAAATATTTTCGAACTCTTCGGACTTGATATCGTTTTCGGTAATCCCCAGATCCTGGCTTAATTCATTCGAAGTATGGATTATGCTTGGTTTTGAGGTTGATTTTGGAGCAACATAAGAGAAGCAGGCCTGCATCACCTGTCTTCTTGTATTTTCACGGACAGGGTCGGCGGGAAGTTCCTTATTAAAGGTGTCTTTAATATTAAGGTTCATAGGCTTTTATTCTATTATCGATTTCCATTTTTCACTTCTTCTGGCCACGGCCTGTATATAGGAGCATACGGCTACCGCGGTATATCCTTCCTTAGTTAATTGCTCAAAGGTGCGTTCCACGAGTTCCTTGCCATATCCTTTGCCCCTTAGTGCATAGGGTACTTCCGAGTAGGTCAAATACATTTTATCGTCCCGCAACTGGTACACCACTTTCGCAATTTCGTCATTGATGGACATGATAAATCTATTGTTGTCTTTTTCGTGATGTACCGTTAAATTGCCTGTGTTTATGTTATTGTCCATTTTTTTACTTTTAATTTTGAAGGGCTTAACTTTTACGACAGAGGAAATACAATTCTTAATACCCACTGTTGTGGATACATGTGGAATAGGCCGGGATAAATCGGATTTATGTAATCTACTTTAAGGAGTACCTTTATATATGTCCGCAAACCGGACGGCTATGGCCATAGTAGGTGTTCCTATACTTTTGTCCTTTTAATTTTATCCGCATGCATTTTCCTTAGTTTGCCCAACTTTGGGGAAATAACGGCACTGCAGTAGCCCTGAGACATATTATTTCTATAATAGTCCTGATGATATTCCTCGGCTTCATAAAAGGTTTTCAAAGGACTTATTTCCGTAACAATGGCCTCCTCGTAATATGGTGCCACTTCCTTTAAAACCAATCCGGCCATTTCTTTTTGGGCGTTATCGTGATAATATATCACAGATCTATACTGCGTCCCTACATCTGCTCCCTGTCTATTAAGGGTAGTAGGGTCATGGGTGGTCATAAATATGACCAAAATATCCTCGTAGGAGATAATATTGGCATCATATGTTATTTGTACCACCTCCGCATGCCCGGTAAGGCCGGAACAGACTTCCCTATATGTGGGCCTGCCCGGAGCATTTCCACCGGTATAGCCCGAAATTACCTTTTGTACACCATTGATTTCCCGAAAAATGGCCTCTACACACCAAAAGCACCCACCTCCTATGGTAGCTGTCTCCAACTTTTTATTGCTCATCCGATATCCTTTCTTTAATTATTTGCATAGATTCTGAATTAATGCAATAACGCAGGCCACTGGGTTCCGGCCCATCCGGAAATACATGCCCTAAATGGGCATCACAGGTATTGCACATTACTTCTACCCTTATCATACCATAAGAAGTATCCTTATGATATTTAATGGCGTTTTCCTTTATGGGCTGTGTAAAACTGGGCCAGCCGGTGCCCGAATTATATTTTATGGTGGAATCAAATAAGGGGGTACCGCAACATATACAACTGTATTTTCCCTCTTCATGGGAACTGCAAAGCGCACCGCTATGGGGAGCTTCGGTTCCTTTATTTCTTGTAATCCTATATTGTTCGGGAGTTAGCAGGTCCCGCCATTCCTTTTCTGTTTTTTCCACCCGCTTATCAGGTAACGGGTTTTCCTTAATACTGTAATTAATTATGTCTTTCCAAGTTAGCATGTATATTTTTCTTTCTTTTTTATTCATTGAATAGTGATCGGGATTCTATATAACTATAGGTGTCTATACTGGCATTGGGGGTGTTGGAATGGTTTGGCCATCAACATTTTTGATCAAAAAATTAGTCGTACAAGCAGATCAATACTTACACCTGTTGAAATTCCCGAATGATAGTTTTAATATATATTTGTGCCATGAATAAATATAGGAAAAATAGGATAGTTTATACCATTCTGCTGCTGGTTTGTGCGGTCCTATTCTGGTTGTTCGAAAATTTTTATACGCCCGCCCATTATTCCTTGCCGGAGGGGGAGGGGCATAGGACGGAGATGCCCCAATGGCTATGGCCCAGCTCCACCACCGGTGAAATAGTACGGCACGCCCATTTTGCCCTGTCCTATAATGAAGCCTATGAACAGGCGGAGTGGGTAGTCTATGTCTTGGAGAAATCGCACTTGACAAATGATGATAGGGAAAGGCCGTTCTTTATTGAGGACCCTAAGGTAAACAGCAAATCGGCAGATTGGAGAAATTATAAGGGCTCTGGATATGATAGGGGCCATTTGTGTCCTGCGGGAGATAGGAGATTCTCAAAAAACGCTTATAACGAAACCTTTTATACCAGTAATATTGCTCCACAGGATAGGGATTTCAATGCAGGTATCTGGAATCGTTTGGAGAAAAAGATCCGGGATTGGGCAAGAAAGGACGGGCCATTATTTGTTGTAACTTCGGGAGTTCTGGAAGAGGGGTTGCAGCGTATAGGCGAAGAAGATGTGGCCGTTCCAAAGTATTTTTATAAAATTGTAGCTAAAGGACAGGGTGAAAACCTAAAAATTATAGGATTTCTTTTTCCAAATAAGGAAGACACCAGGGAATTGGACGAGTTTTTGGTGCCAGTGGATACCCTTGAAAAATTGACCGGAATAGATTTCTTTGCCGGTTTGCCGGAGGAGCAACAAACTGCATTGGAGGCCGGGATAAGTACTAGCGGTTGGAGGTTTTAGGTCAGTTCGTTTAACCTATTGGCATCCAATTTTAGGAAAATGAACAAAAGTGCCGTAAAAAATAACAGACCGGAACCTCCATAGCTAAAAAAAGGCAGGGGTATACCAATAGTGGGCAGAACCCCTATGACCATCCCTATATTTATGAAGTAGTGTACAAATAAAATGGAGATGACCCCATAACCGTACATACGGCTAAAGTCGTTTTTTTGGCGTTCGGATAAGTATACCAACCGTAATAATAATGTCGTAAAAAGGATGACCACGGTAGCAGTACCTACAAATCCCCATTCTTCCCCTACGGTGCTAAAGATGTAATCGGTATGTTGTTCAGGGACAAAATTGCCTTTGGTACGCGTTCCCTCTAAAAACCCTTTTCCTGATATACCGCCCGATTCAATGGCTTTTTCGGATTGATAGGTGTTGTAACCTATGTCCCTTCGGATCTCTTCCAATTTTTTGGGGTCCTTTTCCAGTCGGAGCCATAGACTGAACCTATCCCTATGCCTTTGTTCAAAAACATTGTTAAAAACGAAGTTTACGGAAAGGGAGAATAGCACAATGGTTACATAGATAAGGATAACCGGTATTGTCGGAACCTTGAAGGAAGGCTTTTTTAATAATAGGAACAGCGCCAATAGTAGTCCAAGGATTATTCCCACCCAAATAGTACCGAACATCAGCGTTAAAATAAATATAAGGATTACCATGAATCCTATTCCAAGATAGTAAAGAGGTAGGCCTTCCCTGAAAATTACAAAGATCAGGGCAAAGAAGACCAGGGCACTTCCTGGATCCGGTTGGGGAATGATGAGGAATGCGGGTAGCAATATTATCATAATTGCTATCATTTGGTCTTTCCGACGTTTTATATCGGTCTGTATATCACTTAAATATTTGGCCAGGGCAAGTGCGGTGGCCACTTTGGCGAATTCAGAGGGCTGTAGGTTGAAAAAACCAAGATTGTACCAAGAGGTTGCCCCGGCAATAGTCTTGCCAAATACGAACAACCCGATCAGTAGTACAAGTGAAACAATGTAGAATAAGCTGGAAAATCGTTCATAAAAATTGGCTTCCAATGCCAGGATAATAATGATGGACATGGCACTTGCCCCAATAAAAAACAATTGTTTTCCATGTAATGTGGCAAAATTGAATATAGATGGGTTATTGTCGGTGAAGGTGCTGGAGTAAATATTTATCCAACCAATAAAAATTAAGGAGATGTAAAGGAGAACGCTAAACCAATCCAAGCGTTTAAGGACACTTTTACCAGACACGTTCATTTATTTTAAAGGGTTGTCCGCTATAGGGCTTTGCATATTCTTCTTCCAAAGTTTTTTCCAACATCCTTTTCTCCAAGTCGATACGGGTTATTTCGCCTTTTAGATATTTTTCGATCATTAGGGAGGCAATGTGTCCTGCATATCGAGACCCAAAGTATCCATTTTCAATGTACACGGCAATGGCTATCTTTGGGTTGTCCACAGGTGCAAAGGCAACGAAAACAGAATTGTCCGTTAGTTGGGTACGTACCCCATTGATCCTTGTGAAGTTCTCTACCGTTCCTGTTTTACCGGCAATTTCGATTCCCTCTATTTGCAGCCTTGCTGCCGTACCTTTTTTGTATACTTCGGCCATCCCCTGTACCACCGGTTCAAAATGTTTTTTATCAATAGTGGTATGTTTGGCCTCTGTGTACTCTGGGATATTGATAGCTTCGTCCTCAATTTTTTTAAGTATATGGGGAGTAAAAAAATGTCCTCTATTGGCAATGGCAGCGGTCATGTTGGCCAGTTGAATAGGGGTCACCTCTACCTCTCCCTGCCCTATGGAATTGGATATTATGGTAGAAGAGGACCATCTGTTGTCCCCATATACCCGGTTATAATATTCTTTGTTGGGAATTCTTCCCGGTCTTCCGGTAGGTAGGTCATAGCCTAAAAAGGTACCAAGACCAAAACTTTTCATATGTTTTTCCCAAACATCCATACCTTCTGCCGAAGTTGGAAATTGGTCGTATATTTTTCGAAAAGCCCCTGCAAAATAGGCATTACAGGACAGGTATATGCCAGAATTTAAATTTCTTGTACCTCCTCCGCAATGGCAGCCTCTTTTCCTTCTGCCCACGTAGAAGCCGTTGTAGCAATGAAAAGTAGTTTCGGGCGTAATGGCACCTTCCTGAAGGGCAACAAGGGCGTTTAAGGTCTTAAAGGGCGATCCAGGGGATTGGGAGGCCAGGATGGAACGATCAAAAGTGGGCTTTGAAATGGTGTCATAGTGTAATTTACTGTAGTTCTTGGACCTTTCCCTGCCTACCAATAGGGCAGGGTCGTAGGTTGGACCGGAAATTAACGCCAATATTTCGCCAGATGCCGGTTCCAAGGCAACGATGCCCCCATGTTTACCTATCATCAATTTTTCACCGTATTCCTGAAGTATTTTATCCAAGGTAACGGTTATTTGTTTTCCCTGTTCGGGAAGCGTATCCAATGTACCGCTCTTATAGGGGCCAATATCCCTGTTAAACCGGTCTTTCTGAATATATTTTACGCCTTTTCGCCCTCTTAGGATGGTCTCGTATTCCTTTTCTATACCAGTTGTTCCCTTTAATTCCCCTGCGGCGTAGGACGGGTTTCGTTCCAGATCCCATTCGTTGACCTCACTGATGTATCCCAAAACGTTGGCACCACCACTGGTATCATAATAGCGCAATGATCTTTTTTGAATATAGAACCCTTCAAATCTTCTCATTTTTTCTTGAAGCCTTCCGTAGTCTTCTTTGGATAGTTGGGGCACCAAAACAGAAGGAAGTCTAGGGGAATAGACCCGGGCTTTGCTTAACTGGGACACAAACCTCTCTTTATCGATTCCCAATAAGTTGCAAAATTCAAGGGTGTCCAATGGTTTTACCTCCCTTGGAATGACCATAACGTCATAGGCAGGTTGGTTTGCTACAAGAAGTTTTCCATTCCTATCATATATATAACCCCTTTCCGGATAATCATAAACTGCTTTTATGGCAGGATCTTCCAATATTTGATTAGGGGAAAAACTAAATATCTGTAGATAAGACAATCTGCCGATAAAAGTTATTCCAACCAATAATATAATGGAGGATAATAGGATCTTTCTCATTCTTTTTTAACACTAAAAAGTGAACTTAATAGTAAGCACAAAATTAAGGTGGCCAAACTGATAGTTAGTACTTTCTGTAAAATTAACAGTGTATTTTCAAAACTGAAAATTTCTAGGGTATAGAAAACTAAATGATGTATTATAATTAATAACGTTAAAAATGTAATTTGTTGTACCCTAGTGGTATTGGTTTGTTTAAAATTTTGAAAATCATAATTCACCCCAAAACAAAAACGCATTATGGTGGGTCTTAAATAAGCTATGGTAACAGTGGCCGCCGCATGAATGGCAAAGGTGTCCGAAAATAAATCTATTAAAAAGCCAAGTAGAAAACTTAACAGAATAAATAATTGTCTTTTCTCCTTAATGGGATACCAATAGAGGAATAGAATATACACCATTGGGTTTATATATCCAAAAAGATTGAGCCTATTGAAAACCAGTACCTGTACTAAAATTAATAGTACAAATCTAATAATGTTGATAAAGTAGCTATTGTGGATCATTACTGGTCTTGGCTTCTAATTCTATTATTTCCTCCCGTTGCGTGTTTTCTATTACGTAAATACTTTTAATTGCGGCCATATCATTAAAGAGCCTGATGTCTATACTATATGAGCTTTGCGAATCGTTGAGGTCAAAATTTTTGATGATTCCTATGGGAATGTTCTCGGGAAAGATACTGGAACTTGCGCCTGTAACTATGGTATCCCCAATTTTTACAGGCACCAATCTTTCAATGTCCGCAAGTTGTACGGTGTTATAGTCCTTCGTATCCCATACCAGGGAACCGTAATGGTTGGTATTCTTAATTTTTGCGTTGATCCTGGATTTAGTGTTCAAAAGACTCTGTACCGTTGCAAAATTTTTGGATGTATTTTCCACTATTCCAAGGATTCCATTGGCGGTAATAACGCCCATATCTGGCCTTATGCCATGTGCACTTCCTTTTTTGATCGTAATATAGTTACGGGGCAGGCTATAACTGTTCTTGATTACTTGTGAAGCAATGACCCTGTAAGTAATATTGGTCGTATCCAACGCTATGGAATCTTCCTTTTTTTGGTTAAAAAGAAGGTTTCTCAATCGCTTATTTTCCTCTACCAATTTTTTGTTTTCTTCCCCAAGACTAAAATAGGTGGTTATATTGCTCGTAGTCTCATAGATATTTCCGGTTAGCCAATTCGAGGAATTGAAGTATTTGGAACGGTGATATGAATGGGATTGTATGGTAAGTGCCAAGGATATGATCAACAAGAAAAGATAGAGCAAGAAATTTTTATATCTTAATATAAAGTTGATAATCTGCCGCATTCACTTAAATTGTTTTGTAAGACCTTATTTTGGCAACTGTCCCGTAAGGAATTAAGGCCTTTTTGCTATTTGTAACCTTGATGATATAGGTAGTACCGATTGCAGGGTATTGAATAAACTATTTAATTAAAATACTCTTGTAACGCTCCAAGTTTTTTAAAGCAATACCGGTGCCCCTTACCACTGCCCTTAGCGGATCTTCCGCTATATACACCGGCAGATCCGTTTTTTGGGACAACCGTCTGTCAAGTCCCCTTAGCATGGATCCGCCACCGGCCAAATAAATACCAGTGTTATAGATATCCGCTGCCAGTTCCGGGGGTGTTTGGGATAGTGTTTCCATAACGGCATCCTCTACCCTTAGAATGGATTTATCCAAGGCCTTGGCTATTTCACGGTAGGAAATGGATACCTGTTTGGGCTTACCGGTCAGTAGGTCCCTTCCCTGAACGGACATTTCATCCGGAGGGGTCTGTAGGTCTTCCGTGGCGGATCCAATGGTAATTTTTATATTTTCTGCCGTACTTTCCCCAACATAAAGGTTGTGTTGGGTACGCATATAATAGATAATGTCGTTTGTAAAAACGTCTCCGGCAATTTTGACCGATTTATCGCAAACAATTCCGCCCAGGGCAATTACGGCAATTTCGGTGGTACCGCCCCCTATATCCACGATCATATTTCCTTTGGGCTGCATAATATCCAGACCGATACCAATAGCGGCGGCCATTGGCTCATGGATCAGGTAGACCTCTTTTCCGTTAACACGTTCCGCAGACTCCTTAACGGCACGCATTTCCACCTCGGTAATTCCGGAAGGGATACAGATAACCATTCTCAGAGCCGGTGGAAACCACTTTTTCTTTAGCGCCGGTATGTTCTTGATGAACATATTGATCATCTTTTCAGAGGCATCAAAATCGGCAATAACCCCATCCTTTAATGGACGTATGGTCTTTATATTTTCATGGGTCTTTCCCTGCATCATATTGGCTTCCTTGCCAACGGCAATGATTTTGCCACTTATTCTGTCCCTGGCCACAATAGATGGACTGTCTACCACCACTTTGTCGTTGTGAATGATGAGGGTGTTGGCAGTACCTAAGTCTATTGCTATCTCCTCGGTTAAGAAATCAAAGAATCCCATTTATGTAGTTATATTTCGGTTTAATTGTCAGTTTGATCGTTAAAAGTAATAAAATTAATGTTTAAAATGACGTGTACCGGTCATTACCATTGCAATTCCATTTTCATTGCAATAATCGATGCTAAGTTGGTCCTTTATGGAGCCTCCAGGTTGTATAACGCTGGTTACCCCACTTTTATGCGCAATTTCTACACAATCAGGAAAAGGAAAGAAGGCATCACTGGCCAATACGGCCCCCTTAAGATCAAAATTGAAGGACCGGGCCTTGTGAATAGCTTGGTTTAGGGCATCTACACGGGAAGTTTGTCCCGTTCCACTGGCACACAATTGTTTGTTTTTAGCAAGAACAATGGTGTTGCTTTTGGTGTGTTTGCATAATTTTGAAGCAAAGATCAGATCTTCCAGTTCCCTATCCGTAGGTTTTTTATTGGTAGCATTGGTAAGGTCGGAAATTTTATCGGTCTTTTCATCCTTTTCCTGTACTAAGACACCATTTAAACATGTTCTGACCGTCATTTTTGGAAGTTCTACTTCATTCTGGACCAGAATTATTCTGTTTTTCTTGCCTTTTAGGATGTCCAGGGCCACTGGGGTATAGCTGGGTGCAATGACCACTTCGCAAAAAAGATCATGTATTTCTTCGGCAGTGGGTTTGTCTATTTCAACGTTACTGATCAATATTCCGCCAAAGGCCGAAACAGGATCGCCTGCCAATGCATCAAGATAGGCCTGATGAATAGTTGGCCTGGTGGCAAGGCCACAGGCATTATTGTGCTTCAATATGGCGAAGGTGGGGGCATCGTTTTTAAATTCTAGGATAAGGTTTACGGCGGCATCCACATCCAACAAATTGTTGTAGGAAAGTTCCTTACCGTGCAGTTTGTTGAACATGGCATCAAAATCGCCAAAGAAAAAACCTTTTTGATGGGGGTTTTCACCATAGCGAAGGACCTGTCCGTGGGTTTCACTTAATTTGAACGCAGCCTCTTCATGGTTCTTGTTGAAGTAATTAAAAATGGCCGAATCGTAATGCGATGACACATTGAAGGATTTTGTTGCAAAACGTCTGCGGTCTTCCAGAGTAGTGCTGCCATTTCCTTTGGTAATCATTTCCAGGACTTCATCATAATCGTTCATGGAGGAAACACAGAGCGTATCCTTATAATTTTTGGCTGCCGCACGTATTAACGATATGCCCCCTATATCTATTTTTTCAATAATATCCTGTTCGGAAGCCCCACTGGCAACCGTTTTTTCAAAGGGATAAAGATCTACAATGACGATATCCAATTGGGGAATTTCAAATTCCTTCAATTGTGCCTGGTCACTTTCATTGTCCTGACGGTTCAAAATACCACCAAACACCTTGGGGTGCAAGGTTTTTACCCTACCGCCCAATATGGACGGATAGCTGGTAACGTCCTCTACGGGCACTACGTCTATTCCCAATTCCTTTATGAATGTTTCCGTACCTCCTGTAGAATAGATGGTAATTCCCAATTCATTAAACTTTTTTACCAATGGCTCTAGCCCATCTTTGTGAAAAACGGAAATTAAGGCTGAGGAAGCTTTTTTAGTGGTACTCATTTTGATGTGATTGTTGTTATGGATTATAAAGGACACAAAAGTAATTTTTTTGTACTTAAAAATCTCCCTAAAGTTTTAAAGAATTTTGGACACTTCTTGGTTTACGTATTCCAAAAAACGCTCGTCCTCTTCTGAAAATGGATCCGGAGTATTGGAATCGATGTCTATCTGGCCAATATTTGCCCCATTTAAGAATAGGGGGACCACTATTTCCGCCTTAACGGTTATACTACATGCTATGTAATTGTCCTGGGCCTTTACATCGGGAACTACAAAGTTTTGATTGGATACCGCTACCTGTCCACATATTCCTTTGCCAAAAGGAATTATGTTATGATCCGTAGGGGTCCCGGCATATGGACCCAATTTTAGCTCTTCCTTATCCCCGTTTCTGAAGTAGAACCCTACCCAATCATAATACGGAACATTTTCTTTTAGCAATTCGCAAATGGCCTGCATTTTGTCGGTGCTACTTTTTTGGGTATCGTTTATAATTGCCGAAACCTTTGGTCTTAACGTGTCTAGCATATAATGATTTTTTGCAAAAATAGGGCTATTTACAAATCCTTTGGACCGTAACTTCTTTATTCTTCCAATCTGCCCTGTCTATACGGACGGGTGAGATAAAATATAAAATTTCGGTTTTTGGCCCATTCGTTCAAAATGATACCGATAGAGCTATCGGTATGGCGAAACCCATAAGAATAACTTTGTCGGGCTGCCACCCCGACGAAAATGGTTTTTTT
>CBFGWQ010000117.1:0-11972 GCA_965652575.1 uncultured Arenibacter sp.
TATTTAAAGTTTTAGTCGGCAGGTACCCATCCAATATTTTTCGAAGTTCATCATGCATTTTGAGCTAAAGTTTTTTTTGATTCTTGTTTATGGTATAATATATCCTGTCTCCCTACACATTTGCCCACTTCATTTGGAGAGTACATGGGAAACTCGCATTCCAGCAAGATAGAAACTAAAAAGAAATATATTTCGCGTATGACGCTGCTTTGTATTGTTAGAAAGATCTATTTCTTCAATAATTTTGATTTCCTCTGAAGTAAGACCGATTTTAATAGATTTTGGAATTCTAATTTTAATCTTTCTATCGGTGTTTCCAAAAGCATAATTGTCTTCTATTTGTCCAAAACCATGTCTTGGCATTGGCAGGGTAAGTTTATGCCGATTCTTGCTTTAGTTTAAAGGCGAATCTTATCATTTTTGATCCATTATAAGGGAAAACCTACATTTTGTCCTTGGTTTTTGTGTGTTGAACGTTGATATTTTGAAACAAGGGCGTTGCATAGTAGTTTTATTCCAGAATGGCACCCTAAATGCGGGTTTAAATATTAACCTAGGAAATGCACAACTGCATTTAATTGTCCTCCCATGTTAAGGTGATGCCTATGAAAAACAATAAAATTAAGGGATGAAAAAAAGATTCAATTTTATAGACCTGGTACTGACATTTAGCGGCGCCTTTGCGTTTATTGTATTGTTATTGGTGGTTTCTAAATTTGTATAATGCGCTCGGCACTTAAGTATAAGGCCATAGGAAAGTTTCTTATAATTAACGGTCCAAGGACACCAATTTTTACGTAAATTATAGTATGGTATCTAAATGGAACAGTTTATTGTTTTAATCTAAATTTAGGAATAATGTCTAAAACATCCGTCCGTTGGTCGTTGGTATTGGGTCTTGTTATTGTTGGCTTTGGGGTCGGGATCTACTTGCAGGATTTAAAGCATCGGGAAAGTACCAAGGCCGCCTGGAAGGCCAATCGCTTCAATGTAGCCCGATTTCACAAGATAATGCGCTATGCCGGTGATATGAACGCCCAGAATTGGGCCTCTATGCGGGATAGTATTGGCAGTCAGTTGGATAGTTTAATGATATTGAGGTTCAGAAAAGAGGTGGATAGCATTAAAAAAACAAAAAATGAATCCCTCGGCCTAAAGTAGTCCTTATCGTGATGTGTTTATGCTACAAATAAATAAGTGTTAGGAGCAACCCAAGTGGGTTGCTTTTTTTGTAAATAGCAATATTAAATTAAAAGATTTTCCGCCCCCGGGTCGGGCTTGCCGGTACCATTATTACGGGCCAACCTGTTCTTCATACATGGTTTCCGATTATACCTCCCCTTGGGGGAGGTCGGAATTGCTTTTTCGCAATTCCGGATGGGGCAAAATACAAATATTTCGGTTTTTGGACCTAAGGCCAAAATGATACCGATAGCTATCGGTACGGCGAAATACCTTTACGGCTCTGCCTCGGGGATAGTCGGTTTCAAGAAATTTTTTATTCCTTTCAATGCCTCGTGTCCCGCTATCGGGATTGCTTCGAGGTAGTGTTAAGTTAACCATGAAATGACTTCTCGACTGCGCTCGAAGTAACGATAGATTGTCTGGTCGAGCGGAGTCGAGACCTAAATTTAGTGACATAGTATCCTTAACAAAACAGTAGTTTAATTCTCCCTGGGAGAGTCTGCGTTTGCCGGTAGGCAGGGTGAAGCAAAATAAAAAAATTCTTGAAATTTTTTATTGGTATTGTATTTATTAATCGAATAGTTAACTTAGAGGAAATTATATGTAATAGGTATAAAAGTATGTAGAGTATTGTAATCCTCGCATGTAATATGATATCGGTATATATAAAAACATTATATTGTTGCTATGGACATTAATTCGTGGGAATGGATATTTCAGCTGTTGGGGCGCTTTCACCCTTTGGTGGTGCATTTTCCCATAGGTTTGTTGGTGGTTGCCCTATTTTTGGAGTTTTTGACCCTTGGCGGAAAAAGACAGGGCCTTAGGGAGGGGATTAATTGGATGGTCTTTTTGGGAGCTGTATTCGCCCTTCTGGCGGCAGTCTTAGGCTGGTTGCTCCGTGCTTACGACGATTACGAAGGAGATTTGGTACAGTTTCACCAGAATGCCGGTATTGCAACAGCTGTTTTGGCTATTGTTACAGGGCTCCTATTGCGAACCACTTTGAAGGGCAAACTTGCCACTTATATTTATTATCGATTTGGGCTGTTCGCAACAGTAACAGTCCTGGTTGTGGCCGGTCATTTGGGAGCAAATCTAACCCATGGGGAAGATTACCTGACCAGTGTCCTGCCCCATAACCAAGATTCATATGACAATGAAAGTACAAAGGCATTATTGACGGAATTAAAGGGGCTGGATTCTTTGTCCGAAGCACAGCAGGAAGAATTAAATTTGGGGGTCAGGGCTATTTTGGCCCATAACTGTTATCAATGTCATAGTGAAAATAAACAAAAGGGCGATTTGGTACTGGACAATAAACGCGGAGTATACCAAGGTGGGAAGTCGGGCCCCGTAATAGTTGAGGGCAGGCCGGAGAAAAGTGAGATGTTTCTTAGGGTGAGCCTTCCGCCAGATCATGATGATGTAATGCCAAAGAAAGGGAAGGTATTGAAGGATAGCGAAATAAGGTTGATCGAATTGTGGATCAAAAATGGGGCAAAATGGTCCGATGGGGCACTGAAGATTTTTCCTGAGGCCGAGTTGGCCCTATCACGACCAGAATTGCCCGATGATAGTAAGGAGAGCCATCCCGTAGATAAAATAATGGATTCCTATTTTAGGGAAAAAAAGGTAAAATGGCCGGAGGTTGCGGACGATAGGACATTTATAAGGCGTGCCTATCTGGATATTCTTGGCCTACTTCCCGAACCGTTGAAGATAGATCAATTTGTGAGCAATGGGGATAAGGAGAAGAGAGTTAAGCTCATAGATGAATTGTTGGACGATAAGCACAATTATACCCAGCACTGGTTGAGTTTTTGGAACGATATACTCAGGAACGATTACAGTGGCCCCGGATTTATAACCGGAGGACGTAAACAGATTACAGATTGGTTGTACAGGTCGCTTTTGGAAAATAAGCCTTATGATGCCATGGTGAAGGAATTGATAAATCCGACCGAAGAATCCGAAGGGTTTATTAAAGGGATCAAATGGAGGGGCCTGGTCAATGCCAGTCAACGTACGGAAATGCAGGCCGCCCAAAATATAGGTCAGTCCTTGATGGGGGTAAATGTAAAATGTGCTTCCTGTCATAACAGTTTTGTCAGTAATCTTACTTTGGAACAATCCTATGGGTTTGCCTCCATTTTTGCAGATTCAGTAATGGAACTGAACCGATGTGACATGCCCATAGGGAAAATGGCCGAGGTCAATTTTTTATATCCGGAACTGGGCTCGGTAGAGGCGGAGAGTGTAAAGGAAAGATTGTTATTACTTTCGGAGGTGATGGTAAAACCCGAGAACGGTAGGCTCTACAGAACCATTACGAACAGGTTTTGGAAACGATTAATGGGAAGGGGTATAGTGGAACCTGTGGACGAAATGGACAATAAACCTTGGAATGCGGATCTGTTGGATTGGTTGGCCGCCGATTTTGTAAATTCCGGCTTGGATATAAAACAGCTCCTGAAAACGATCATGACCTCAAAATCCTACCAATTGGAAACGACCCGATTGAAAAATCAGGAAGAGTTGCAAAAAGGATATGTATTTGATGGTCCCATACTTAGACGGTTAAGTGCAGAGCAGTTTTCCGATGCCGTTAGCCAAGTAGTGGCCCCCATGTATTATGCGGCAGCTTATGACCCCGGCAATGAAGATCTGTCCTTTAAAAGGATCTGGCACAGGGAAGTCAAGTTTGACCGTGATGTATTGCCCGAACCGGGAAAGCGGTATTTTAGGAATAGTTTCAATTTGGACGATAAAAAGATTCGGGAAGCAAAAGCATTGATTTCCGTAGATCATTCCTATACACTATATCTCAATGGCAAAAAAATATCCGAAGGTTCGGATTGGAGAAAAGTGGATCGCCTGGAGGTTGCCGACAAGCTTGTTCAAGGTAAGAATATATTGGCTATAGAAGGCCAAAATGAGGGTACCATTGCCAATCCGGCCGGAATCCTGTTCGCTATGAAGATCCAGTATGGGGACGGGACAGAAATGATGGTCACCTCCAATGATGAATGGAAAAGTACGGATAAACTACCTGAATCGGGATGGACGGGTACAAAATTTGATGACAACAGCTGGCAGGGAGTCCGTAATTATGGTTCCAGTAACTGGGATAAATTGGTGAATTTCACTTTTGAAGGCCCGGAAAGGGAATTTGCCAGGGCCAGCCTTGTAAAACAACATCCATTTATGAAGGTTATGGGTAGGCCCACTAGGGAAAATGTGGCTACCACAAGAGATGAACAGGCCACCTTGTTACAGGCGTTGGAGCTTACCAATGGGGAGTATTTCAATAAGGTGCTCAAAGAGGGGGCAACGGAATGGCTTAAAAAATATGGGGATAGCAATGAGGATATGGTACTCAATTTATATCAAAGGACCTTGGGCAGAAATCCCACCGAAAAGGAAAGGGGAATAATGCTCGGTGCCTTGCAAACGGATGCGAAGGAAGAAGCATTGCAGGATCTTTTTTGGTCCATGTTCATTTCGCCCGAATTTCAATTTATATATTAAGCAATAATGGATAAGGATTTACATAGCAATGCACGTAGGGATTTTGTAAAAAAGATGGCAGCGGCCAGTCTGTCGGCAGCTTCGACAAGTATTCCCCTTGCCGGTTTTTTAAGTTCCTGTTCTTCCGATCCGGCTATAACATCCAAAGCGGATACGGTTATATTGCTGTGGATGGCCGGGGGAATGGCGCATACGGAAACTTTTGATCCCAAGGCATATGTGCCTTATTCCAAAGGGGTGGAGAGCAAGAGAGTGTTAAGCACCTTTCCCAAGGTACCCACCATTGTGGATGGACTCCATTTTTCGCAGGGATTGGAATCTATTGGCAGTGTTATGGATAAAGGGGCCATAATCCGTTCCTATAAATCGGCCGATCTGGGTCATATCCTTCATACCCGGCACCAGTATCATTGGCACACCTGCTATGAGCCGCCCCAATCGGTCCAGGCACCGCACCTGGGGGCATGGATTGCCAAGGAGTTGGGGCCCGTAAACCCTGTTATCCCCCCATTTATTGCCATGGGGCAACGTTTTACGGTAGGGGAGGCCGAGGAGCTCAAGGCGTTTCACTCCGCTGGTTTTCTGGGGAGTGAGCACGGCCCGTTCCTAATTCCGGACCCATCTACAGGTTTGGATAGTGTAAGGCCGCCACAGGGAATGTCACTGAAAAGATTTGAAGCCCGCTATAAATTGTATAAGGAATTGGCCAACAAGAGCAAGATTATGGAGGGCGGAAGTGATTACCAAAGGGAATCCTTGATGCGCTCTATGGAGCAATCCTATCGTTTGTTGAATTCTCCCGAAGCCAAGGTGTTCGATTTGGGCCAAGAACCTAAGGAGGTATACGATACCTACAATACGGGGAGGTTTGGTCTGGGATGCCTATTGGCAAAAAGATTGGCCATGAACGGCGGAAGGTTTATAAGTGTCTCTACGGAATATGAACCTTTTCTTGGTTGGGATACCCATGAAAATGGCCATACCCGTGCCGCAAAAATGAAAGAATTGATAGATAGGCCCATTGCCCAACTTATCAAGGATCTGGACGAGTCCGGGCATTTGGATAGAACCCTGATCATATTGGCCAGTGAATTTAGTAGGGACGCCATTATGGAAGGCAGGCCCGGAGAACCTGTACAGGACCAGGTGGATCAACCGGATATTATCGAGGACGAAAAGTTTTATGGCATGCACAGGCATTTTACGGATGGCAGCTCTATTCTCATGTGGGGGGGAGGAATAAAAAAAGGTCTGGTCTACGGTAAGACTGCGGATGAACGGCCTTGTTCTTCCATTGAAAATCCGGTGGTGATAGATCAGGTACATCAATCCATATACCATGCCCTGGGGATGCATCCGGAAACCCATTATACCATAGAAGGAAGGCCCTTTTATACTACCCCGGATGGACAAGGGAAACCTATATTGGATTTGTTTGGTGAAAAAATCACCACTTAAATGTATGTCAATATTGGTTCATTGGAGGTCTACTTACCAAATTGAACCAAACTCGAATAATATAAAATTAATAACCAGTCATATTAGGGTAAGAATATGACCCGGAATTGAATAGGCCCTGATATTTAAAATCAGCTCTTATTAAAAGAAACCAAAAGCTGCCAAAATTAAACATACTACCACAGCCAATAGGATAGCTACCAATACTACGACCATAAGGCTAAGGAATCCATTGAGTACCCGTGTGCCAAAAGTAACTTCTTCCATGATATTTAAATTTTAAAACAATGTAATGAATTATCCCCAAATTATCATGTGTTTATGGGCCAAATCCGTTAAATGGCATGGAAATAGTATACTAATCCGTTATACTGTTAAAATTTTCGATATAATGCTGAAAATCAGTTAGTGGTATTTTCTTACTTGCTCAGTTTTTTGCTCAGTTCCTCCAAAGTAATTCCCTTGGTCTCAGGCATCATAAAAATTACAAAGAGCAATTGTAGCACCATCATAAAGGCGAAGAAACCAAATACGGGACCTGGGCCTACCCAGGCAAACAGTGCAGGGATGGAGGAGGGAATAAGCCAGGCCAATACCCAATGTACGGAACTGCCAAAGGCCTGGCCGGATCCCCTAAGGTGATTTGGAAATACCTCGGATATAAAAACCCAAATAACGGCCCCTTGGCCAATAGCATGTGAGGCAATGAACAAGAAGAGAAAAATGGGGACTGCCATCCCTTCCCAGTTTAGAATAAATGCAGCGGCTACGAGCGACAAGGAAATGATATAGCCAAAGGAGCCAATGTACATTAGTTGTTTACGCCCAAGCCGGTCAATAAGAAATATACCCAAAAAGGTAAAGATAAGGTTGGTGATACCGATTCCAATACTGCTGAGCAGGGCAGTGCTTTCACCCAATCCGGCCGCTTCAAATATCCGGGGGGCGTAGTATAAAAAAGCATTTATTCCTGAAAATTGATTGAAAAAGGCAATTAAAAAGGCCAGGGTTATGGGAAAGCGATATTTTTTCATAAAAATATTCTCCGACGCCTGTCCAACTTCTTCCCCGTAGGCGATTTCGGCTTCCAATTCTTCCACGGAAAGGTTCGGATTTATGGAGCTGAGTATTTTTTTGGCTTCCTCGGTCCTGTTCTTGGTCAATAGCCATCTAGGACTTTTTGGTACCGTTAGGACCAATAAGGTATATAGTATTGCAGGGAAGGCTTCTACCCCTACCATCCATCGCCAATCGTTGTCACCAAGGTTGCTGAGGGCGTAATTGGACATGAATGCTACCAGGATGCCAAAAACCAACATAAATTGGTAAAGACCGACCAATCTCCCCCTATCCTTGGCCGGGGCAATTTCAGATATATAGGAGGGGGCCGCTACCGTGGAGGCACCTACTCCCAGGCCACCTATAAACCTGAATATTCCAAAGGTAACGGGATCATTGGCAAAGGCCGATCCTATGGCCGAGACGGAATAGAGTACCCCTATCCAAATTAGGGTATTCTTTCTCCCGATCTTGTTGGTGGGTATACCTCCCAATATAGCGCCAATAACGGTCCCGAACAAAGCCATTCCTATTACCACCGTTCCATGAAAGGCTTCGGAGGTGTTCCATAAAAGTTGTAATTTTTTCTCGGCACCTGAAATAACTACGGTGTCGAAGCCAAATAAAAAACCGGCCAAGGCGGCAATAAGGGAAATGCGAAGTATTTTGGAATTCATAATTTGGTTCGTTGATTTTTGTAAAGCTAACAAAAAAAGTAAACCAAATGTACAGTATGTTCTGTTTAAAGATGCTCCGACCCCTGTATTGGGCTTGTCATTTCTTCAAATAGGGCTTCCGATCCGACCGTACCGGTAGGGTCCGCTGAGGCAAAATATAACCTCGAAAGCTTTTGGGGCAAGAAATTTTTTATGCTACGGCCATTTTTGGAGTGAGCGTATCCCTGGATCTGGACTTTTGTCCATTTTTCGATTTGCTGGGGGTGCTATTGTTCTTGGAAGGAACTATTTTTTCGGGTTCCGTCTTCTCCATATCTTCTTTTTGCCTATTTGGAGCAGTACCTTCGGATGGAGTAGTGCCCTGTTGTTCGCCCATGGGCTCTCTGCATGAGAGGCAGAAAAGGAGAAAAGTGGTCAGGGAAACCAGGTGTAACATTCGGGAATTTTGCATAATCGTAACATAGGTGTTCAGATTAATGTACGTATATATGCCATGATCTGGATGCTTGCCCCCTTATTTTCAGAAATGTAAGTACTGTTGATATCCCCTACACTTTTTAGGTACTCCGCTTTGTTTTGCAGGTCGTTGATCAGCGTGAAGAATTCTTTTGTGGATTTCACTACCAATACCCCACCTTTGTTTACCAAATCCTCGGCCTCCTTAAATCCTTTAAAGTTGGGGCCAATAATTACTGGTATACCGTATACCGCAGGCTCCAGGGTGTTGTGCAATCCGGTGGCAAAACCGCCACCTACATAGGAAATTTCCGCGTAACTATAAATTTTGGTCAATAGGCCAATGGTGTCTACAATAAGAACATCATAGTTGGATAGGTCCTTGTTCCCTATTTCGGAATAAAGAATTGTTTTTTTAGTAATGGAAGACTTAAGTTTGTTGATGTGCTCAGGTTTAATATTGTGCGGGGCAAGAACAAATTTTAGGGAAGATCTCCCGGCATTTATATAAGGCACCAATATTTCTTCATCGTCTGGCCAGGTACTGCCGGCTACCAATGTCTGTCCGCCATTTTTAAAATCTTCCATAAAGGACAGGTTGTTGTCCCTCTCAAGAATTTCAACGACCCTATCAAATCTGGTATCCCCACTAATGGTAGCGCTCCTGATATTGATTTTACGCAATAGTTCAATGGATTTGCCATCCTGAACAAAAATATGGGTGAAATTGTGGAGGGCCTTTCGCATGAAGCCACCGTATCCCTTAAAATAAATTTGCCCGTCCTTGAAGAGGGCGGAGATCAATAGGGTGGAGATGCCCCTTTGCGACAAAGCGTTCATGTAATTTGGCCATATTTCATACTTGACAAAAATGACCAGCTTGGGATTGACAAGGTCCAGGAACAGCGTTACATTTTTTTTGGTGTCCATTGGGAGGTAGGTCACCATATCTGCGGCGGCAGTATTTTTTTTGACCTCATAGCCCGAAGGGGAAAAAAAGGTGACCAATATTCGATTCGCGGGATAATTCCTTTTTAACTGTTCTATAATGGGAAGGCCTTGCTCAAACTCGCCCAAAGAGGCCGTGTGTACCCAAATTATGGAATCGCCCTGAGAAATGTTTTTCTGTAAATAGGACATTACCCCTTTCCGTCCGTCTACAAATAGTTTGATTTTTGGATGGAACAGGGCAATCAACCTCAGGAAAAGAGCGGATAATTGTACGGCAAAATTATATATGGCAAACACAGGATCTTCGTTTGGGGCTAAAATACGTTTCTTTATATAAATTCCATTGGCTGCCAATCCTTATTTTTGTAATATTGTTCGCGCCAAACCAAGTTTGGAATCTAAGTTTTATTCGATGAGGAAAATTCAAATGGTAGACCTAAAGGGTCAATATGAAGTCATAAAGGATGAAGTAAATGCCTCTATTTCCAATGTTTTGGAAACGTCTGCATTTATCAATGGCCCCGAGGTGCATGCCTTTCAAAAGGAATTGGAGGACTATTTGGGGGTGAGGCATGTTATTCCCTGTGCCAATGGGACCGATGCCCTCCAAATAGCCATGATGGGCTTGGGTCTCAAACCGGGCGACGAGGTAATAACGGCCGATTTTACCTTTGCAGCTACGGTAGAGGTGATTGCCTTATTGCAACTTACCCCGGTATTGGTAGACGTGGAACCCGATAGCTTTAATATTGATCCGGTGGCCCTGGAAAAAGCGATCACTTCCAAGACCAAGGCCATAGTGCCCGTGCATTTATTTGGCCAATGTGCCAATATGGATGCCGTTCTTGAAATTGCGGAAAAGTATAATCTTTTTGTTATTGAGGATAATGCGCAGGCCATTGGGGCCCATTATACCTTTAAGAATGGCAAAAAACAGAAGGCAGGAACTATGGGGCATGTGGCGGCGACCTCGTTTTTTCCTTCCAAGAACTTGGGCTGTTATGGAGATGGAGGTGCCATTTTTACCAATGATGATGAATTGGCGCATACGCTTAGGGGCATTGTAAACCATGGAATGTACGAACGCTACCATCATGATGTAGTGGGGGTAAACTCCAGATTGGACTCCATTCAGGCAGCGGTTTTACGATCCAAATTGTCGCGGTTGGATGGTTATAATGCCAGTAGGAGGACAGCGGCAAGTAAGTATTCCAAGGCTTTTGAGGGAAACAAAAATATAATTGTTCCCAAAACGACCCATTCCTGTGCCGGGATCGGTGAAACATGTAACTGCCATGTATTCCATCAGTACACTTTACGGATTTTGAATGGCCAACGCGATGCCTTGGTAAAGCATTTGGCAGAAAACGAAATTCCATGCGGCGTGTACTATCCCATTCCTTTGCACAGACAAAAGGCCTATTTGGATGAACGCTATCAAGAGAAGGATTTTCCGGTAACGAATCAATTGGTCAGGGAGGTAATTTCCTTGCCCATGCACACCGAGTTGGATGATGGGCAAATAGATTATATCACCGGGACCATTATACAGTTTGTAGGCGGGCAATAGGTTGTTGTCTTGGTGAAGGTGTGTTCAATTAACAAAAAAGAAAATCAAAATATAATAGAAATCAACAGATGAAGATACTCGTAACGGGAGGTTTGGGATTTATTGGTTCCCATACCACGGTAGAATTACAGAATAAAGGCTATGAAGTAATTATTATTGACGATCTGTCCAATTCTACCGAAAAGGTCCTGGATGGTATTGTGGCCATTACGGGAAAGCGACCGATTTTTGAGAAATTGGATCTGAAGGATAGGACAAAAGTCGAGGATTTTTTTAATAGGCATCAGGATGTTGCCGGCGTTATTCATTTCGCAGCCTCCAAGGCCGTGGGCGAAAGTGTGGAAAAGCCGTTATTGTACTATGAGAACAATATTGGCACTTTGGTGTACTTGCTAAAGGAACTGTCCAAAAAGGACAAGTCCAGTTTTATTTTTAGTTCATCCTGTACGGTATACGGCCAAGCAGATAAAATGCCAATTACCGAAAGTGCCCCGGTAAAAACGGCAGAATCGCCTTATGGCAATACCAAGCAAATGGGTGAGGAAATAATTCGCGATACCTGTATGGTAACGCCCGGGATAAACGCCATTGCCCTCAGGTACTTTAATCCAATGGGGGCACATCCGAGTGCGGAAATAGGGGAATTGCCAATTGGGGTCCCACAAAATTTGGTACCCTTTATCACCCAAACGGGCATGGGCATCAGGGAGCAGCTTTCCGTTTTTGGCGGCGATTATCCCACAGAGGATGGTACCTGTATTAGGGATTATATCCATGTGGTAGATCTGGCCAAGGCCCACGTAGTGGCCCTGGAAAGATTGATGAGCGGTAAGAACCGGGATAATTATGAGGTTTTTAATGTGGGGACAGGGAAAGGCAGTTCGGTTTTGGAGGTCATTAAAAGTTTCGAAAAGGTTTCCGGAAAGAAATTGAATTATAAAATTGTGGACAGGAGGCCTGGAGATATTACATCGGCCTATGCCGATACCGCCAAGGCCAACAAGGTTTTGGGCTGGAAAGCGGAATCAACCCTGGACGAAGCTATGAAGTCGGCCTGGCTTTGGGAAGAAAAAATTAGAAAATAA
>CBFGWQ010000118.1:0-11969 GCA_965652575.1 uncultured Arenibacter sp.
CCGATTTCGACTACGCTCAATCTCCGAATCCAAAACGATGACCGATCGGAGCCAAAGCCACAAAAATTTAACCCTTTTCCGCAATACGCAAAATATCCCCGAAAACACCCCTGGCCGTTACCGCTGCTCCGGCACCTGCACCTTGGATTACCAAAGGATGCTTCCCATAGGACTCTGTATATATTTCAATAATGGAGTCGGATCCCTTTATTTGTCCAAGCGCACTTTCTTTGGGGACCGAGATCAATTTCACCTCCAACTTCCCTTTTTCCTTTTGGAGGTTCCCTGAAAGATCGCCCACATAGCGCAATACATGATCTGGTTTTTGCGCCTTCTTTATTTTGCTGAATTTATCATCCAATATATCCAGCTGTTCCAAAAATCCTTTTACATCACCCTTTTGGAGCGACTCCGGAATTAAATTTTCGATTTGAATATCCGAGAACTCATTGCTAAGATCCAGCTCCCTGGCCAAAATGAGCAACTTCCTTCCCACATCGTTACCGGAAAGATCTTCCCGTGGATCCGGTTCGGTATACCCCAAGTGCATCGCCTCTTTTAAAATTACGGAGAATGAAGTATCCTTTTCCGAAAAAGTATTGAAAATATAACTTAAAGATCCCGAGAAAACCCCTTTTATCCTTGTAATATTCTCTCCCGAAAGATGCAACAATTTAATGGTATCTATCAATGGCAGTCCAGCGCCCACATTGGTTTCATATAAATACTGCTTTTGATGTTTGGCGAGTTCCTCCCTAAGCAACTGATAATAATCGAACCCAAGGGTATTGGCAATCTTATTGGACGAAACCAAATCAAAACCGTTATCCACAAAATCAAAATAAGAGGCCACAAATTCCTCATTGGCAGTATTGTCTACCGCAATAAGGTTCTCCAAATGATTGTCCTTGGCATATTTAAATATATCGTTTAAGACATAGGGTATTGCCTTGGTTTCCATAGCGCTTTTCCAATTCTTGGAAATACCATTTTTATTCAAAAGCAACTTCTTAGAATTGGCAACTGCAAATATATTGATATGGATGCCCTTTCTTTTTTCAATGGTCTTACTGGATTTAAGAATTTGATCAATGAGGGTTCCCCCCACATTTCCATGGCCAAAAATGGCCAAGTTTACTTTTTTGCTTATCCCGAATATCTGTCCATGAACTACATTTAGTGCTTTGTGCAGATCGGATTTTTTAACCACCAGGCTCACATTCTTGCCCGAAACAGTGTTGTTGAACAACAAAGGAACTACCTGGTTTTTAATAAGTGCATTGAAGGGCTTGTGAAAAGTACTCAAATCCTGTCCCACAATGGAAATAACCGATACTTGATCTATGACCGTAATATTATTGATGTCCTGTAATTTAAAATCGGTTTGAAATTCTTCCTCCAGCGAAGTTTTGGCCAAATTGGCATTTTTGGCGTCGACCACCAGACCGATTCCCCTTTCCGACGATCCTTGGGAAATAATGCTTACACTGATGTTGTTATTGCCCATAGTTCTAAAAATACGGGCATCTACCCCTACCTTGCCCAACAAGCCACGGCCTTCCAAATTGATCAAGGCCATATTTTCAATGACCGACAAGGATTTTATACCGTCCTTACTGGTCCTGGCACTGATCAAGGTACCCTCGTTATCGTTATTAAAGGTATTTAGTATCCGTAGCGGAATATTTTTTTCTATTAATGGAATAATGGTCTTGGCATGCAGGATATTGGCTCCAAAATTGGCCAACTCATTGGCTTCGCTATACGAAAGTTCAGAGATTCTTTTTGCTTCCGGCACCAAATCCGGATTGGCGGTAAAAATGCCATCTACATGGGTATAGTTCTGCAATTCCGCAGCGTTGAGGTAATTGGCCAATAAGGCGGCAGAATAATTACTGCCATTTCTACCCAAGGTAGTTGTTTCATTAAGTTCATTGGAGGCAATAAACCCTGTGGTCACCGGTACCACATCCAGATCCAATTGCCCGAACCCGGTTTTTACATTTTCCTTGGACACGGTGTCCAATACCTTGGCATCCCCAAAATTGGAATCTGTTTTAATGAGCTGCCTGGAATCGATGAATTTGGCATTGACACCCCGCCCTATAAGTAATTTGGTCACCAACTTTGCCGAAAGCAATTCCCCGAAAGCCAATACCTGATCTTTTATCTTAGGACTATAATCCCCCAATAGTGCTACCCCTTCGAACAATTTCACCAATCCCCGAAATTCTTCGGAAAGATTAACATTGCCATAGGTGTGCTTTTGATATTTTTCAAATGCTTCAAAATCCTTTACATAATCCAACCCCTTGGCGGCTTTGTCCAGCATCGCTTCCAGTTCGTCCGTAGCCTTGTTCCTGGCCGAAACCACTACGGCTATACTTTCACCATCGGCCACCTTGTCCGTAATTATCCGAAGTACGGTATCCAACCCCTCTCCATTGGCCAATGATTTGCCCCCAAATTTTAGGACCTTGACTTTTTTGGACCGTCCATTACGCTCAAAAACCCCCTTTAACAGCTCTTCCATCTGATTGAATTCGATCAGGAAGGCATCGTGCCCATGTAAGGAATGTATTTCCCCATAGGTTACATTACTGTTGGCCTGGGCCAATTTCTTAAAGGTATCCTTGTTTTCCCGGGCCGTAAAAAAAAGGTCCGAATCTACTCCAATGATATGAATATTGGTATCGCTATTCTGAAGATTTATGAATGCCTCTTCCCCATTTCTATTGATATCGATCGTCTTCAGCAGCTGATTCATTAGCTTGTAGGCCGACAATTGAAATCGCTCCTGTAATTTTTTACCATGGTGCGTTAGCCAACTCTCTACATTAAAGACTTTCAGCTCTTCATTGGTGCTTCTTTTAAAACGCTCCTTAAAGGATTCCGGGGTCCTATAGCAGAGCATGGCATGCATACGCGCATCATGTACGGGCTGCTTGGAGTTCACCAGGAACTGTTCCTGGATCTGACAATTGGCAATAAGCCAATCCGTAGACTTCCAATCCGATGCCACTGGTATAAGATGCTCCGTCAAATGCGGATCGATCGCTGCCATTTCCCAAGCAATACCCCCTCCCAAGGAACCCCCTATAAGCGCATATAACTTATTTACTTTTAAGGCTTCCAGTCCCAAAAGAAAAATCTTGGCAATGTCCTTGGCCACAAAATCCTTATAATTATCTATTACAAATCCGTCATACCCATTTCCCGGTATATTAAAGCAGAGTATGGTGTACTTCTTGGTGTCTATACATTTGCCCTCTCCGATCAGGGTGGTCCACCAGCCGTGTTCACCTGCCACATTGGAATTACCTGTAAGGGCATGGTTCACCATTATGATCGGGGCGGAATGCAATGGTTGGCCAAAGATCTCATAGGACAATTTAATATCCAGGGTTTTGCCGCTATAGGTAAGGTATTTATTGATTGAAAGATGATGTAACATAGGTTGTTTAAACTAGTAATTTTCTTGAAAGAACACGGTCGTTGAATATAAAAATGATAAGGGAGTGCGTGAATATCATATCTGCCAATTGCTACACTCCCCTATTCTTTTACCAATGATTAAATAATTATTACGCTAAAAGGGATTCATCTATGACCGAAAATGCCTGTACCAGATCTGCTTTTATGTCCTCAATATCCTCCAAGCCTACGCATAGGCGAATTAGATCTTTTGTAACCCCGGTAGTTTGCTGGGCCTCATCGTCCAATTGTTGGTGGGTGGTGCTCGCAGGGTGAATAATCAATGACTTGGTATCCCCAATATTTGCCAGCAAGGAAAACAGCTTTGTTTCATCGACCACCTTTTTGGCCGATTCGTATCCTCCCTTAACTCCGAAGGTCACTATGCCGCTCTGCCCTTTTGGAAGGTATTTTTTTGCCAAAGAATAGTAAGGACTGGAAGGTAATCCCGGATAGTTTACCCAAGCCACTTCCTTTCTATCCTGTAACCATTTGGCCAACTCCAGGGCATTCTCGCTATGTTTTTTGATACGCAGTTCCAATGTTTCCAAACCTTGGATAATCTGAAAGGCATTAAACGGACTCAAGGCGGCGCCCAGGTCCCTTAAACCCTCAATCCTTACTTTGGCAATGAAGGCTGCCGCACCCAGGACATCGTGATAGACCAGACCATGGTATCCAGGGGATGGCTCCGTAAATTCGGGAAATTTACCACTGCTCCAATCGAATGTCCCGGCATCTACAATGACACCCCCCATAGAAGTACCATTGCCATTTATATATTTTGTAAGGGAATGTATTACGATGTTGGCCCCGTGTTCTATAGGTTTTACCAAAGCACTTGTAGCCACCGTATTATCCACTATAAAAGGTATTTTTGCCTTTTTGGCCACTTCTGATATTGCTTTCAAATCCAATACGTCCAGTTTTGGGTTCCCAAGGGATTCCACAAAAATGGCCCTGGTATTCTCTTGTACGGCATTGGTAAAATTGTCTTCATCCCCTGCCTCCACAAAGGTGGTGGTAATACCCAATCTGGGCAAGGTCACCGCCAATAGGTTATAAGTACCTCCATAAAGGCTACTGGAGGCCACAATATGATCTCCCGTTCTAAGCAGTACCAATAAAGCGGTAGAAATAGCTGCCGTACCGGATGCGGTAACCACACTGGCAATACCCCCTTCCAAAGCCGCCAATCGCTGCTCCAAGATGTCATTGGTGGGATTGTTCAACCTAGTGTAAATAAAACCGGGTTCCGATAAATTAAAAAGATTGGCCGCATGGTCCGTATTATTAAATACATAAGCGGTATTCTGATAAATAGGTACCGCCCTGGTACCAGCTGTTAATTTTGTGTCATGCCCGGCATGCAAAGCGTTTGTTGAAAATTTTTGAGTACTCATGATTTTTTGTTTTTTAAATTATTAAAATAGATAAAATAAAAAGCCAAAACAAATAATGCGGACGGTGCACTATTATAAAATCAAAAAGTTAAAAAGAAAATCGGCTACAGAAGTAACCTTTAGTGTTATCTGCCACAGATACTGTAAAACAAACCGGAATGATCCGGCCCAGTACTTAGGTAGAATTTAGCACCTTCTTTAACAAAAGATCAAAGGGTTGCTAAGGCTTCAAAGGGTCTATTCCCTCCACCTTTCTTGATAACAATTCAATAAGTGTTTGAACTTTAGATCTGCAAATATAGGTATGGAAAATTCTTTTTTCCTAATCTTTTTAAAAAAATTATAGATCGAAGGCTTCTTTCACCACCTCAACGGCATCCAATTTCTCCCAGGTAAATAATTCCACTTCCTTTTCTACCCGTCCGTTGTAAGGCGATTCAAAAACCTTGATCATTTTTTCAGGTGCCTTGCCCATATGGCCGTAGGCCGCCGTTTCCAAATAAATGGGGTTCCTAAGTTTTAACCTTTCCTCTATGGCAAAGGGACGCATATCGAACAATTGTGCAACTTTCTTGGCAATCTCCCCATCGCTCAAAGCAACCTTGGAGGAGCCATAGGTATCCACAAAAATTGAGGTGGGTTCCACGACGCCAATAGCATAACTCACCTGCACCAAAATTTCATCGGCAACCCCGGCGGCAACGAGATTTTTGGCCGCGTGCCTTGCGGCATAAGCGGCACTACGGTCTACCTTACTGGGGTCTTTTCCACTGAAAGCACCGCCACCATGGGCTCCTTTGCCACCATAGGTGTCCACAATAATCTTTCTTCCCGTTAAACCGGTATCCCCATGGGGACCTCCAATTACAAATTTTCCGGTTGGGTTGATATGATATTTTATGGTATCGTTAAAAAGTGTTTGTATTGCCGTTGGCAATTGCTCCTTTACCCTTGGAATAAGGATGGAAATAATATCCTTCTTAATTTTGGCCAACATTACATCATCATCCTTATCAAACTCGTCATGCTGGGTAGAGACAACAATGGTATCTATACGCTGTGGAACATTATCATCGGAATACTCAATGGTAACCTGTGCCTTGGCATCCGGCCTTAGATAGGGAATATCATCCCCTACCCTTCTCAAATCTGCCAAAACCTGCAAAATTTTATGGGAAATATCCAAGGCCAGGGGCATATAGTTTTCCGTTTCCTTGGTAGCATAGCCGAACATCATACCTTGGTCCCCTGCACCTTGATCTTCCTTTGCCCCGCGATCTACGCCTTGATTGATCTCTTTGGACTGCTCGTGGATCAATGAAATTACACCACAGGAATCCCCGCTAAACTTGTAATCCCCATTAGTGTATCCTATTTTATTGATTACATCCCTCGCTATTTGCTGCACATCAAGATAGGTATGGCTCTTGACTTCCCCTGCCAACACCACCTGACCAGTGGTCACCAAGGTTTCACAAGCCACCTTGCTTTCCGAGTCGAACGCCAAAAAATGATCCAAGAGCGCATCACTGATCTGATCCGCTATTTTATCCGGATGCCCTTCACTAACCGATTCCGAAGTAAATAAATATGCCATAAATCCTTTCTGTATAAAATTAATCGGGATTTGACCAAGCACACTAGAAGAAGATCGGATGTTACAGTTCCAATGGAACAGAACAACTTAAACTGCTTTAGCATTTAATTATGCCGAAACCAATTCAGCACATGAGGTTGCAATCAGTCAAATCCTTCCTCAATATTTTTTCGCGTACAAAAGTACAAGAATTCCTGACGTAACTAAAAATGTTTAACAACAATTTTAAAAATAAAAAATTCCTTGAAATTTTTATTTTTGCCTCACCCGGAACTGCCGCAAAAAGGCAGTTCCGACCTCTCCATAGGAGAGGTACATCGGAAACCCTGTCGGCCTTTAGATTTAGGCAGATCGATCTTATAGATCATACTTTACGGTAAACAGGATATAACGGGGTTGAATAAAATAAGAGGAGGTAGTAAAAAATAATTCGTTGGTACTATCCCTGTTTATGGCGTCCGTTCCCAATAGATTGGTACCCTTTATCCCAAATTCCCACGGACTGTCCTTTTTCTGATACGTTAGATTACCTTCCAAAAAACTATACGTATTGTCAATGGTATTTTCTTTGTCCATGTACTTATAGTAATCATAGTCCAAGGTAAAAATAAAGCTTTTCAGAAAGTTGGCATCAAACTTGGCATAAGGCCTATTGGTGTAGAAGGTGGTTGCCCTGCCACCATTGTCATAATTATTTACTGTATATGCATAGCCCAACTCCAGGTTTGGGGCGTTCCTAAAATTGGTAGCAAGGGAGGACGTGTAATTCTGTGTAAAGGATTCCGATCTTCTAGGTTCCAAATCAATAATATTATTGGTGGCAGACCAGGCAACAGTTGCCCCTACCGAAGCCTTTATTTTCCCAAAGGTCCTTTGATACCTACCATTGGCACTTAAGGATTCGTCTTCCAGATTTGAGTTTATGGTAGTCCCGATCCTGTTTATCCCAATAATTTCGGAAGCGCTCTTAAGGGCGTCAATTCGTTTCGTATAGGTGACATTGCCAAAAATATTGGTAAAATTGAACATATTGAAACTGAAGAAATTTAATGATAGGTTATGGTTCAATGCACTTTCCAAGTCCCTGTTCCCTGAATAAACGGAATTATAGTTATTGAGCACATAGGCCTCTGCAAAACTATTGACATCCGTAAAAGACCTTGACACCCTGTAATTGAACCGGATGTTTTCCGATTTTTTAAGTTGTGCGTTAATGTACAGATCGGGCAACAAAGCCGTAAGATTATCTTCAACGGTAGTTCCCTGCTGAATATTTTTGGTACCGTATTGATGCAAGGTAACCCCTGGGTTAAAGGTAAAAATCCCGGCTATTACCTTATAATGGAAACCCAGATACAAATCCGAAATAGTATAGGTTACATCGTTATTAAACCCGGTGTCCGAAAAATTCAGTGATGCCCCTCCATCCAATATTTGAAAAATACCTGAATTGAAACTTTGATGACTCTGTGTAGTGCCCAGCGTAAAATTTAAATTACTTTTTTGACCGGTAACCCAAAAATAATCCAACTTTGCATCCACTTTATTGGTTATGGTATTTTTACCTTGATTTAGGTTATAGATATCCTGATCTTCATCTACCGGAAAAATATCGGTAAAGGCAAAATTATCCCTTACGGCATTGTAAAACGGATCTTCATCCTGGTAGATATGCTGCGCCTCAAAAGCAAAGATATTTTTTGAGTTCAAGGAAGTATAATACATATTGGCATTCTGATTTACGGAAATCGGCTTTTGTTTCTTGGTCTCCGTAATTTCATCGGTAATGGTAGAAACTGAAATAACATTCTGAATTTCATTATCGTCCGACCGTTTCAAAAGTATGTCGTAATCAAATTGGAACCGCTCATTAGGCTTGTAAATGGAACTAAATTTCGCCAATCCCAAATGGGCGGTCTGGTTTGTTGAGGTAGTGGCATCCTCCGTTTCATTGGAGGAGATATAAACCCTTCTTGTTCGGTTTTCCATTAAGGTACCGGTATAGGAATAAATACCAAAGCCGCTCAAGTCCCAATTTTCTTTTGGAGAATAACTAAAATTCACAGCGGCAAACTTGGTATCTATATTTTTGGCCCTATTGTTCTGAAGGTTGGAGAGCCCCAGGCCATCCCCACCAATATCTATGGAACTTCCACTGGAATTGCCCAAATTTCTAAATCCACCGGTAAAATTCTGGTAATCCCTTCTATTAAATGGGGCTTCCCCTATATTGTTTAGGTCTGTTATGATGTTTATACTATAATCGGGACTGTAATAAAACAGTTTTGGGTGCGCCAAATAACTATCATTGGTACCATAGCCTGCCGCTATTTCCCCGAACCAAAATCTCTTTTTCCCCTCTTTCAACTTAATATTGAGCGCTACATTATCCGTATCATTGGTAAGGCCCTTCATTTGGTCTACCTCGTTAAAATTTCTCAATACTTCAATTTTATCCAAGGCATTGGCCGGAATATTTTCTGCCGCAAGCTTGGAGTCCCCATCAAAAAAATCCTTGCCCTCTACCATTACTTTGGTCACTTGCTTTCCTTCCACCTCTATTTGTCCGTCATCATTTATTTCCACCCCAGGCAAATTGGCCAGTACATCCTTAAGTTTCTTTTCCGTACCCGTAACAAAGGAGTCCGTATCATAAACAATGGTATCCCCCTTCACCGAAATAGGCATCTCGTAGGTAACCTCCACCTCGTCCAATTGATCGGTTTGCTCGTAAAGAACGATATCCCTGCTAACATTGGCCGTAGATGCCGTAAAAGAAAATTCTTCCGTTTTGAAACCCAAATAGCTTATGCGAACGTTAAAGTTGGAACCTGCCTTTAAGTTTAATTTATAGAGTCCACTGTGGTTTGTAATACCGTAAGATTCCAAGGCCTTGGTTTCCGTATTTATGGCGATGACATTGGCCATATCGATTCCGACCCCTAGGGAGTCCTTAACGGTTCCCGTTAAGGTAATTTCTTGGCCAAAAACTGTAGTACAGACAAAAATAGCCAGTAGTACGGAATAAACGTTCTTATTGTACATCCACATAAAAATTAGAATACTTCAAAAACTGATTTAAACGGTAATTATAATCAAGGCCTGCCACCCCCGCCACCCCTATTGCCGCCACGGCGAAAATTCTCCCTCATTTCGGCCATCTTATCCCTGGAGATTTTATCATACTCTTCCTGGGTAACTATCTTGCCCTTATTTGGGGCCTTGATATCTTTCTTCTCGGTTGGGTTGAGTACCAGTTTTGTACACAGAACAACCGTAATATCATCACTGACCTCCAAAATTAGGCCCGGAAGCCCCCAATACTCGCCCGGCCCTTGATTTACAGGAATATCCGGGGCATACCAAGCCGTTACCTCAATATTCTTTTCTATAAATTCCGATTCCTTATTTTCATCGTTCTCCCCTCCCCTTCTAAAAATAGCCCGCATATTGGGCCTCTTAATCGTTTTTACTGCAGTAGCCTTAAAGACGGTATGGTTTCCTATCTGTTTTGATTCCCCTCCCAGTTTCCACTCCAATTTGGGCAATGTATCATCTACCAAAAAAATCTTGCCGAAAAGCTCATTTTTAACCAAATACCTACTTTCTTTCACATCCTTATAATAGTCGCCTCCGGCTCCGGTCATCATTCCAAATCGTCCGCCGCCCCTTCCATTGCCGGGCTGTTCCAATCTTTCTTCTTCCCTATAGATCGATGTGGATTTATCAAAGGTCAAAATATAGGTACGCTCATTGGCCTCCTTCATCCTTTGCATTATCTCCTTCTTTCTATCCTCTGGTATTTGCCTTCCGCTTAAATCCATATTAACGGTAGTCTTGCTAAAATAGGTAGCCTCGCCCTGAAAACCCTGGGCATAGACCCCGAAATGGGAAACCAATAACATTAATGGGAAAAAACAAAAACACTTCATCATAATATATTTTATTTCAAGCTTAAGACCACAACAACCAGATTTGGTTTAATCCGAAATCAACAAAAAATACAAATGTCCATTCCTCTAGGTTTTTTATCGGATATTCTTCCAAAGATTTTATCATACACCCGATATCTTGTATATTGTACCTCTTTATTTGCAAGTGCAAAAAACACTAACCATAATTACAAACCTATGCATATCGCCGTTGCAGGAAATATTGGGGCTGGCAAAACAACCTTGACAAGATTACTATCCAAACATTACCAATGGGAGGCCCAATTTGAAGATGTGGTGGACAATCCCTATTTGGACGATTTTTACAATCAAATGGAAAGGTGGAGCTTTAATCTCCAGATATACTTTTTAAACAATAGGTATAGACAAATTCTACAGATAAGAAAAGGCGGAAAGGACACTATTCAGGACCGGACCATCTACGAGGATGCCCATATTTTTGCCCCAAACCTTCATGCCATGGGTTTAATGACCAATAGGGATTTTAGCAATTACACAGGTCTGTTCGAATTAATGGAATCGCTGGTACAACCTCCGGACCTATTAATTTATCTAAGAAGTTCCATCCCAAATTTGGTGAATCAAATCCATAAGCGCGGACGTGAATATGAAAACAGTATTTCCATTGACTATTTAAGCCGATTGAACGAACGCTATGAAGCATGGGCGCAAAGCTATGAAAAAGGCAATCTTTTGGTCATTGATGTGGACAAATTGAATTTTGTGGACGAACCGGAAGATCTGGGCCTGGTCATCAATAAAATTGATGCCGAGATCAATGGTCTTTTTTAAACTTCTACCCAAAACACCCATCCAGGGCAATAAATAATAAGAAAACATTTACCCCCTTCGGCTGCTATGATATCGTCGTAAATACTTTTGATTGCAATTTTTGAACCCAACTTGGTCAAAAATACCAGGAGCAGGCCACAACCATATTACAATTTCACCTACAGTTATAACTATAACAAAGGCAAACAATACCCAAAGTAGTTAAATCAAGACAATCCATTGGTCGTTATATATTAACCGATTAAAAAATAAAAACCCCGTTTAAACGGGGTTTTTAAATATAATTCCTAATATGGGATTTGTTACTTACTTTCTAATATCAATTTTTTCAATAACTACTTTTTTATCGTTTTTATCCGATTGCGTGGTTTTTTCAAATGCTTCCAATTGGGCCTTTACCTGCTCTTGGGTTCCATTGAAGGTTTTTTCCTCAGTTATAGTTTCACCGTTCACAGTTGTGGTATAAGTTATTACGGCCTGAGCCAAATCTGCCGATTCTACATTCATTTCAACCTGTACCTCTTGCTCCGCAACCCCTGTTTCCAAGTGCCCGCCCAATATTGGGGCGATTACCAATCCTATTAAACAGGTAAGCTTTATAAGAATGTTCATTGAAGGTCCGGATGTATCCTTAAATGGATCCCCTACGGTATCCCCGGTTACTGCCGCTTTATGGGCATCGGACCCCTTATAGGTCATTTCCCCATTAATTTCCACACCGGCTTCAAAAGATTTTTTTGCATTGTCCCA
>CBFGWQ010000119.1:0-11943 GCA_965652575.1 uncultured Arenibacter sp.
GCTCAAATTAATTTTCATTTCAAATGCCGGAACATTGCTTATTTGCTTTCTTGTCCAAATGGGCTTAGCTATGTACACCCTCTTTGGCGATGGGAAACCGCACTGTAAAAACGGTTCCCTTGGCCGGTTCGGAAACAAAACTGATGCTTCCTTTGTAAGTTTCCACAATATTTTTTACCATCCCAAGACCAAGGCCCATACCACTTGTTTTGGTGGTGAATTTAGGTTCGAAAACCTTTTCCTTGGACTCCATGGAGATACCCATACCATTGTCTTCCACGGTCATTTTAACAAAATCCCCATCTTTGGAGACGGTTACCAAAATATGGGGGGCATCGACATTAACAATAGCCTGGGTAGCATTTTTGACCAGATTGGTGACCACTCTAATTAATTGTGTACGATCCAATTTGGCTATTATTTCCTCTTCATCGGAAGAAAAATGAATATAACTTTCATCAAAAATATCCACCGCCATTTTTACGATATTCACCACATTTAAGGTCTCGTTCTGCTGGGCGGGCATATTGGCAAAGTTGGAAAATGCAGAAGCTATACTGCTCATGGTATCGATCTGCTGGATCAATGTTTTTGAAAACTCCGAAACTTTTTTTGCAATATCCGGATCGTCCGGATTGAACTTTCGTTCAAAACTCTGCACACTTAAACGCATAGGGGTAAGCGGATTTTTAATCTCATGGGCCACCTGTTTTGCCATTTCGCGCCATGCCTGTTCCCTTTCCCCTTTGGCCAGTTTCGCTGCGCTTATCTCCAGCTCATCTATCATTTCGTTATAAGAGGTAATCAACTTCCCTATTTCCTCGCTGGGGTTCTCCACAATAATCTTTTCGTTCCTCTTGGTGAGGTCGGTCTGATTTAATCTGTCCGAAATGGTCTGTAAGGACCTGGTGATATATTTGGAAATAAAATAGGCAAGTCCAATAGCCAGGAGCATCAAAAGCATATAGGCTCCTGTAAGCCTTAACAATATTTCCCTTAATTCCTTATCCTTAAATGAATTATCCTCAAAATAGGGAAGGTTTAAAATCCCCACGTGCTTAAACCTTTTATCATTTATGTAGGAATAGGATGCCTGATAACTATAGCCAGCGGCCGATTTCTTTTCCACATACCTGTTTGTGGGTGCTACGGCCAACTTATTCAGCACTTCCGCATCCAAACATGTGGAAATGGAGTCTACTTCAAACTTGGGCCTGGAACTTTTGATCAACTGTCCCTGGAGATCGTAAATATTAAAATTAATATTCTGTACCAGGGCAATCTCATAGATTTCATCCCTAAAAATATGGCCCAGGTTTTCTGTTGTTACAGGAAAGGTAGTCTTCTGTAATGCCAGATCTATGCTCTGTTTTATCTGTTCCTCCTTACGTTCCATACGTTCCGCATGGTAATCCCTATTTTGCTCACTGTATTGGTATATAGTGACCGATGCAATTAAAACAAATGCGATCACCACCCAAAAAATCATGGAGATAAAAATTCGGGAACGCAAGGAAAAGTTTGTGAGCAACTGAAATCTATTTTAAAACCTAAAGGTAACAATTATCAGGCCAAAACGGATATCGATTTTAGGCCAAGAAGCGTTTATGCTTCCGGATTTTTTTCGCGGATCCGCTTGTAAAGCCTTATCCCCAACATTAAAAGCACTCCCAGCACAATAATCCCGACAAGGCCGAAAATCCAATTGAAGGTCCCCTTCAAAATCACCAAAAAAACCACTGCAAACAAAATCAAGGTAGCCCCTTCGTTCCAGATACGCATAAACTTGGAGGTATAATTCACCTCATCGCGCTGTAACTGTTTAAAGATCCGGTGATTTTTTAAATGATAGGCTATCAGTAACAGCACAAAGACAAGCTTTATGTGCATCCACGACTGTTGCAGCCAGGCCGGATACAATACCAACAGCCATACCGCAAAAAAGGTGGCCAGCACCGCAGATGGCCATGTTATGATAAACCACAATCTCTTGGCCATCAACTTTAGTTGACGGGTAAGGATCTCCCTTTCCGGTGACGGTTTTTTATCGGCTTCTATATGGTATATGAACAGGCGGGGTATGTAGAACAATCCCGCAAACCAGGTAACCACAAAAATAAGGTGCAGGGATTTTATATAATTGTAATAGTCGGTCATGCCATGTCTCTTGTTCCGTAAAGATAATGGACGGGTTTCTGAAAAACTAATATAAACTTAATATAGAACAGTTACTGTTTTGCAGGGTAAGGGCGCAACACTCGCACCAGCGGGGGCTTTTTCGGTCGTGCTCAAGATTTTATTGGCACCGCCAAAGGGGTATAATACCCCGAGGCTTGCCTTGAAATTAAAAATTTGTTTCCGACCAATGCCTCGTGTGCTTGCACCGAGGTAGTTTACTTCGGAACCAACTCTTTCCGAATCTCTTTCCTCAAAAAATAACCCGTAACAAGGGTGGCCAGAACATCGGCAATGGGAAAAGAAATCCACACCCCCAGCTCTGCCAAGTAATTGGGCAAAATTAAAATGAGCGGTATAAAAAAGAAGCCTTGCCGGCTCAAGGTCAATAACAATGCCGGAACGGCCTTTCCTATGGCCTGAAAATAGGCCGCCCCGATCAACTGAACGGCTATAATGGGGGTTGCCGCAAAGACCCATCGCATGGCAGAAGGAGTGTGTTCCAACACATAGGAATTCATGGCCAGTTCGGAGGCCGACATATCCGGCCGATTGCTCAAAAACAGGGCGGCAATCTCCGCAGGGAATATCATAAGCCCTACAAACACCACAAAAGCCAGGCCGGCAGCGTAAAGAATAGCGGTATTGATCGACTCCCGTACCCTTTGGTATTTTTTTGCTCCGTAATTAAATCCGGCAATGGGCAGAAATCCTTGTGTAACCCCAAAAACAGGGAAAAGGGCAAACATAAGCATCCGGCCAATAATGGCATAGACGGCAATCATGGCCTCTCCTCCCAGGCCAAAAAGGATGTTGTTCATCAGCAAATAGATTAAGCTAATTACGGCCTGTCTGGATAAGGTAACAAAGCCCAAAGCCCCTATTTCCTTTAAGATGGGACCATGAAACGCAAAATGGGACCATTTTAATTTGAGTTCGGAATTCCCGGAAAGAAAAAAATACAGTATATAGGCAAAGCAAAGAATATACCCGATAGTGGTTGCCCAGGCCGCCCCTTCCATTCCCCAATCAAAGACATAGATAAAAATATAGTCCATCAATAGGTTCCCTACCGAGGGAATGATCATGGCATTCATGGCAAACCTGGGCTTGCCTTCGGCCCTAATTACGGTATTCCCCATCATACATAGGGCCAAAAACGGAACTCCATAAAGAACAATGATATAATATATCTTTGCCGGCCCAAAAATATCCCCTTTACCTCCAAAGGCCGGAATAAGGCTATTTACATAATACAGTCCCAAAACCATCATGGTTATGGTGACCAAAAGCGTTAGGGCTATTTGGTTCCCAAAAGTCTTTAAGGCCTTCTCCTTGTTATTTTCCCCCAGGGCCCGTGAAATAATACTGGACCCCCCAATACCAATGGCCATTCCGAGGGCCCCGATAAAAAAGGAAACCGGAAGCACCACATTGATGGCCGCAATAGCTATGGAACCGATCCAGTTGCCGACAAAAATAGAGTCGACCAGAACGTTCAAGGACATGACCAAAATACCTATTGAGGCCGGTACTGCCTGTTTTACCAGCAATTTTCCTATAGGTTCACTGCCCAACTGTTCTGAAGAAACCTTGGCCATTACAGGGGAAGTGTTTCTTTGGTCTGCCAATCCCCGATCCACTTCACCATTAAATTTACCCATTCCTCCTTATCGTTAAGACAGGGAATATGCCTGTAATCTACCCCTCCGGCTTCCTGGAACTGATGTTTTCCCTCCATGGCGATCTCCTCCAAGGTTTCCAGACAATCCGCAACAAATGCCGGGGTAATTACCGCCAAACGTTTAATCCCCTCTTTCCCAAATCGCTCAAATTCAAAGTCGGTATAAGGCTTTAACCAGGGATCATTGGGCAATCGGGATTGAAAGGAAAGACTTACCCTATCATCGGATAGATCAAGTTTCTCCTTTACCATCCGGGTCATTTCATAACATTGATGACGATAGCAGGTATGGTGCGACACCGAATTTGTACTACAACAACTTTCATCTATCTTGCAATGAAATTTTGTAGGGTCGGACTTTCTAATATGCCTTTCGGGAATACCGTGGTACGAAAATAAAATATGATCGTATTCAAAACCATGTAATCCCGTTGCAATGCTTTCTGAAAGGACCTCGATATAATCTTTGTTATTATAGAAGGCAGGAAGGGTCGTTATTTTAATCTTGGGAAAAAACCCGTCCCTGACCTGCATGGTCTTTACCACCACGGTTTCATAGGAAGACATGGCATAATGCGGATATAAAGGAACCAAAAGCACCTCATCTACCCCTTTTTCGGACAGTTCCCCCAAGGCGTTCTTAATCGTCATACTTCCATAACGCATCCCCAAGGCCACCGGAATTTCACTTTGGGCCTTTACCTTATCGGTAAATCGTTCTGAGATCACTACCAGGGGCGATCCCTCATCCCACCATATCTTTTGATAGGCTTCAGCCGATTTTTTAGGTCTGGTTTGTAGAATAATTCCGCGGACTATAATATTCCTTAACCAATTGGGGACATCCATCACCCTTTCATCCATTAAGAATTCATCCAAATAAGGCTTAACGTCCTTAGGCGTGGGACTATCCGGGGAACCTAAGTTTACCAACAAAACTCCTTTCATTTTTATTTTTTATCAATTTACCTATTCAACAAAAATAACACATGCGGAGCAACTATAATTTAAATCCAACAAATAGTTTGTCCATACTGAAATGGATAGGGCCAATCTATGGGTTTTGGATAAACGATACCCAATTTTAATACCATTAAGTATCTTATTTGAATCCCCTATTTTATATACTAATTGGCCACTATCCGGCGTTTGATAAGTACCTTGGAAAATGAATAAAAATGAATGGGGCAATATGCCGGCACCCCATTTTTAAATTGTATGGATCCCTGTCAACTATCCAGGACAGGACTTAGCCCTAAGTTGTTTATACCTCAAGCACGATGTTTTGTTCGGAACTTTCCAAAAAATAGGCCCTTAAATTTAAGTATGGCATAAAACATGGTGTTTGGTTACAAATAAAACGTTAATTATGCCTTATGCTTTTATTCTTAATGATTTTTGAAGCATTTTTATCTAAAATTTGGATTCTGGTATGCGTATTTACTTAGGTTTTCTTTTTCTAATGATTTCCCAGGGAATTGTGGCCCAGGAAGAGAACAGTCTTCTTTGGGAAATTTCGGGGAATGGCCTAAAAGAATCGTCCTATTTGTACGGTACCATGCACGTAAGTCAAAAAATTGCCTTTAGATTGGACGATGTTTTTTATGAAGCCTTGGACAAGAGTGAAATGGTGGCATTGGAATCGGACCCGGATACCTGGCTGGAAGATTATGGCCCCATTCGTGGCAATAGCATAGGTTATGGTACCGGATTTGTATCCAAGGGCTTTTACATCTACCCTTTTTCCATTAAAAACCCAAATAAGGAGATCGTCTCCTCCTACCTTTCACTGGACGATCGTCTAGTGAACAATATTCTATATAGAACCAATGAAAGTTCCCAAAACTTTGAGGAAGAAACCTATCTGGACATGTTCATTTATCAGGCAGGGAAAAAGTATTCCAAGCCTATAAGGGCCTTGGAAGATCTGGAAGAATCCACTGCATTGGTAGGTAGGGCCAATATGAACGCCATGAAACCCAAACCGGACGAATGGCTTCAGAAAAAAATGCAGACCCAGGATGTAATGTCGCTTTTACAGGACGCTTATAGGGAACGCAATATTAATCTTATCGATTCTTTGGACCAGGCCATGTATACGGAATACTATTTGCAAAATATGCTCTACGCCCGCAACAAGAATATGGCAAAAAGATTGGATTCCTTAATGCATACCGCTAAAGTATTTGCTGCGATAGGGGCTGCCCATCTTCCCGGGAAAAAGGGTGTTATACAGCTCCTTGACGATATCGGATACCAAGTTAAACCGCTGACCTCAAGATTTACCTATAAAGGACGGGCCCTAAAAGATTCTTTGGAAACCAAAGTTCTCATCAATGAATACAGTACAAGGACTCCTGATGATGGCCTCTTTAGCCTTCTTTTGCCCAACAAACTATACCCCATAGTAGAATATACCAATACCACTTATATTTCGCCCGATTTGGCCAATGGTAGCTATATTATGGTGAATCGCATTCCCACTTTTAGCTATTTAAAAAAAGAATACACCTACTCCTTGGAAGATGTAGACAAACTACTGTTCGAGAATATTCCGGGCAAGATCCTTGAAAAGACAAAAATAGAAAACGGGATATATCCAGGTTTGGATATAAAAAATCAATTGAAAAATGGCGATTTTCAGCGATATCATATCTACATCACTCCCTTGGAAATACTTATTTTTAAAATGGGCGGACAAGGGGATTATGTAGTGCAACATTCCGATACGATTTTTAACAGTATCAAATTCAAAACATTAGAAAAAAAACGAACGGTACTTTCTTCGGAGTTTGATGACTTTGAAGTTGAAATGCCCCCCATTTACAATTTTACCAATCGCAATAGAAGTGGCAATCGGTTTATTGAAGCAATGGATCCGGAAACCTCCTCCTATTTTTTTCTTAAAAAAGCCACCCTCAATGATTTTAATTTTATTGAGCAGGATACCTTTGAGCTTAAACAAATTCAATCCAGATTTTATCAGGATCTGAAATTGGAGCCGGAATATGATCCATTTGACGACCAAAGCCTGACTTCTTCCGCCAAGTTTGATTCCGGCGGTTTAAAAAAGCTTTATTTAAAGACGATTATCTGGGGGAACAACTACTATCTCTTGGGCAGTATTACCAGAGACAGTACTGAGGCAAAGCAGTATTTTAAATCTTTTAAGGTCCGAAAACCAAATTATACCGAAGAGTTTAAAAAAATCAGGGATACCGCTTTGTTTTTTACTACCATCAGCCCTATTGACCCCCAAAAATTTGTAGAAAACAGCAATAATTACTACGAACGCCATAAAAAGCCAAAACCTTATAGTGCCTACACTAAGAAATCCGTATACCAGAACAAAAATAATGAGGCCATTTTGGTTACCGTAAACAAGGCCCATGATTTTCTAATGTTTCCCAATATAGATTCGGTATGGCAACTAAGGAGAAAGTTGTACCGACAAAATACCTTTAATATAATTCGGGAAGAACGTCCGGAATACAACGAAAAATACCATGAAATAAACCTAACGCTGACAGATACGGCCAGCACCAGGGGAATATTGGTAAAGAACATCGTTAAGGGCGGTCTACTGTACGAAGTAAAGGCATTAATAGATACCATTAAGCCGCCAAGTAAATTCGTCATGGATTTTTTTAACCATTTCGCCCCCTTGGATACGGTGGTCGGTTCCTCTATCCTAAGCGATAAAACCCCCAATTTCTTCAGGGCTATTAGACAGAACGACAGTATAGTCCATGATGGGTATACGTTTTTAAAATTTAACAAAAAACACGCGGATTCCCTCAAATACTATATATCGGAGTTCAACTTTAAAGACAATCAGAAATACCTACAGGCACATTTGATCCAAAAACTGGCCGAAATGCCGGAAGTGGATGCCACCCGATTTTTTGAGAACTACTATGCCAAATCGTACAGCAACTCCAAGGCACAAACAAAAATCCTACAGGCCATTAGCAAAAATCAGAATGAAAGTTCCCTGGAACTCCTCCTACGTCTCATGTCCAAAGATTTGCCCCTGGTATCCAGCAAACAGGAGATTCAAAATATTTTCCAACCCTATATGGATAGTCTGCCCCTGGCCCGCAAATTATTTCCCGAAATCCTGGACTACAGTGCCATAGAGGAATATAAATCCCCTATTTTTTCCATGCTTGCAAAGCTTAATGCCCGTGGATTGATCAAACCCAAAAGCTACAAGAAATATAAGAATCAGATTTTAAATGACGCCAAGATCCAATTAAAAAGACAGCTGGGCCTTTCCATGGACCAATTGAATGAAGAGTCTACCAATAATAGTCCACGTGATAATAATTATGATATTCTGGAAAATTATGCGGTACTACTTTACCCATTTATCAAAGAAACCGAAGTAGCCCTATTCTTTCAACGGCTTTCAACGGTAAATGACCCACAAATCCAAATTTCATATATTTCCTTACTGATAAAGAATGAGGAAAATCCTTTTGACGGAAAAAATAAAATACCAAAAAGTCTAATAACGTCCTTGGCAGAAAAGGCCGAAACCCGCTTACTACTTTATGAAAAATTACTACATATCGGAAAGCTGAATTATTTCCCTTCCCATTATAAAAATCAAAAAGCCATAGCAGAATCCATTCTGTACAATACCCTAGAACTAAACCCCGAACAACACTCGATGGAGTTTATTAGGAATCAAAAAATGTATTATCCGTCTACCGATTATCAAAGCTACTTCTTTAAAGTAAAGGAAAAGGATAACTATACTAATAATTTAAAAATCTATATGTTAGTATTTAAAAATGCAGAACATATTCAACACAAGCCCTATTATCTCAACAAAGGCTTTACCATAACCGATATTAATACGGAAGAAGAAATATTGAAATTAAATACCGAAGAGTACTATTTGAAGGACAGACAACGTGCCATAGTAAACAATCCATCGGGATATTCCGGATTTTCTCACTAAATAACGTGAATTCGACATAAAAATATTTTCAATACATTGATTTAGCGTAAATTAAAAAATTGCTGAGGCCCCCTCGAGAGTCGAGAGGTTATTGTACTGTAACGCCTTTAAAATGAGGTCTCTCCCGATAGCAATCGGGATCCGCTCGGACCGGTCAAATGCCTTATAAACAACTTGATTTTAAATAAAATATATATCGAACATACGTTAAATAAATACTGTGGAGCAAAGAGGATCCGCAAATGCCCAAATGTTTATGAATTTTATCTAATCGCATCGGACCATTATTTGCAACAATGGAAATAGTGATACGCAACACGGATCTTCTGAAAGGCCCAAAATATATAATACTGAAAAGTATAATATATTTCAATAAACTTATAAACAATTCATATACATAGAAATATTAAACAAAAATTAATCTTTTGATTTAAATGAAAACTATACCTTTCTATCTCCTACTCCTCTACCTTATTCCTATTGGTTCTGCCCAAAATATTATTTGTTCACCCCAGGACAAGAAGGCGTTCAATTCCAAAATAGAATTCATTTCAACTTTGGGTACGGAAGAAATTGGTGCCCATATGGTAGCCATCGGAAAATTGTTTATAGGAATTCCCTATATAGCCAAAACTTTGGAAATTGGTGAAACGGAATCTTTGGTCATAAATTTACAGGGGCTGGATTGTACTACCTTTGTAGAAAATGTACTGGCCTTTGGGCTGATGTTAAAAACCCAAAAAACAGATTTCGATTCCTATACCCACTATTTAGAAACCATTCGGTACAAAGATGGCGAACTCAATGGCTATGCCTCAAGGTTGCATTATTTTTCGGAATGGATCGCCAACAATGAACAAAAAGGACTTTTAAAGGATGTGACTTCCGAATTGGGAGGTATGGAAAGTAATAAGACCATTAATTTTATGAGTACACATCGGGAGTTGTATCCATTTTTAAAAGACTCGGACAACTATAATAAAATTAAATCCTCCGAAGAATTCCTAAAAGGACGGTCCATTTGTATCCTTCCTCAGGACCAAATCAAAGCGAAAGAGCATTTGATACGATCTGGAGACATTATAGCCCTGACCACTTCCATAAAAGGACTGGATATTACCCATACCGGAATAGCTACAAGGGAAGCTGATGGGAGGATACATTTATTACATGCATCCACCGGATCAATGGAGGTAGAAGTCTCAAAACTGCCCTTGACCGACTACCTTAAAGACATTAAAAACAATACCGGAATAATGGTGGCACGTCCGTTATAGTTCCATAAACTACTATCCTTAAATAGGTGCTTATAATGGTAGGCCTCAACTATAAAACAGCAGCATTGCAAAGCTTTCTATGGCTACCTTAATATTTTTCGTAAGGCTATTTCATAGGCCAAAGCATATTCCATCATCCCCAAATCCGTAGGATGGGTACCATCTACAAAACTTTCCATGGACAGGTTCAATTCTTCCTTGGTCAATAAGTGAATGTCCCTTACCCCCTCGGATTGTAATTGGGCAAAGGCCTCTTTGGCAATTCTATTCAAGTCCGTGTAGGTCTTGAAACGATCTGCATCCACGGCCCCATCGGAATACCCGTCGTGTTCCACCAACAAGATTGGCGTTGCTGACCGTCTTGTCCTAATCTGTTTTATACCAGAAATAATAAGCTGTCGTACCTCGTTCAACGGACGGTCCTTGGTGGCGCCCAAATTTGGCAAACAATCCAGCACAAAAATTTTAGCATCAATTTCCGTAATAAAATTGATTACCTCCTCTTCCAGTCTCCCATTACCGGAAAATGCCAAATTTATAAGGGGCCTATCCATTTTTCTCCCTAAAATAGAGGTCCATGCCATTCCAGGACGCGAAGCGCAGGCTCCTTGTGCTATAGAAGTACCATAGACCACTATAGGTTTCTCCCGTCTTAATGGCAATGGTTCCAAAACCGCATCTTTCGGCACACCAATTTCCAACCATTCCACCTCATTGTACAAGGGCAGAAATAACTGGTACTCCCTTCCCTTATCATTGTATTTTTCTCTTGGATCAATATTGGAATATTGGTAACTAATGGTATCTGCAAAGGAATATTTCCCTCTATACCATCTCCAGTTCCCATCACTGGTCTTGGCATAGAGATCCACCCCGCTTACTCCGGTTGCCGGCATATGGGGCATGGCATGGTTTCCTTTTACCTTGTAGCGTACCCTAATGGATTTTGCATCGCTCCTAAACCTTAGGGAGAGCCCTGCAGCATGTTTGGACAGGTTCCATACCGCTTCACGGACAACCCCTTCGGCCTGCTTCGGCAAACGGTGGTACGTAGACCTCCCCTGACCGGGCCAGGCCTGGCCTTCAACGACCAAAAAATTGTTTTCTGCGGGATTCCACCAGGAAATAGCAGTGCTTTCTTGGGCCATTAAGAATTGAAATAATATGATTGCCCATAGACTTAAAATCGACTTTTTTTCCATTTCTACTTGTTCTTAATTTTTTCTTTTAATAGGTATCCAAACCTCTTCTTCCGAACTAGGATCATTGTTCCTGTATTTATTGCCCATAACTTCAAAATGTTCCCTATGATCCAATTGATAGTCCGATCTTGGCAACCATTGCCCAAAAATATACTGGGCCGTCCTTGTAAAGGTACTGGGCAATCCCCTATGCAAAAAAACGGCATACCAACCTCCTGTCAAAGTATGCGGCTCCATTCCTTCAGGAATTTTGGTATAATCCATAACCTCGGCCAAAGCCCATTTCTCAAATTGATGCGTTATATTAAATTCCAAAAAGTTAGGTATACTCTTATAGACTTGCATACAGATCAGCTCGTCGGAAATTCGATTTTGGATTTCTTTTCTTCTGGGCATAAATCCCTGCCACAATTCTTTGGTCCTATCCTCCGCCAAGGACATTACCAATCGCTGACCTATCAACTTTTTTTCGGATATTTTTTCAATCCCTAGAAACATATCCAATCCTATTTAACATCTTCATTTTTACTCGATAATCGAGATTTAAACTTGAATTTCCTTTCAATGCCTCATGTCCCGATAGCTATCGGGATTGCCCCAAGGTAGTTTACTTTTAAGAACATTCCATGCTATTTT
>CBFGWQ010000120.1:0-11941 GCA_965652575.1 uncultured Arenibacter sp.
AAAATAAACGTAAAATGTACCCATTAAGAAGAAATAGAAGACTCCGCACCAATGAGTCCATTAGATCCCTGGTCCGCGAAACCATTATTTCACCAAACGACTTTTTAGTACCACTTTTTGTTGTGGAAGGCCAAGGGGTGAAGGAAGAAATTGCATCCATGCCCAATTATTACCGATATAGCTTGGACCTATTGGAGAAGGAAGCAAAAGATCTTTGGGCCATGGGGCTTAGATCCGTGCTGCTCTTTGTTAAGGTCCCGGACCATTTAAAGGATAATAAAGGTAAGGAAGCCGTCAACCCCAAAGGTCTGATGCAAAGGGCCATTAAAACGGTTAAAAATGCCTGTCCCGAAATGTTGGTAATGACCGATGTTGCCTTGGACCCTTATTCTTCCTATGGCCATGACGGTATAGTGGCGGACGGACAGATCGTTAACGACGATACTGTAGAGGTATTGGCCCATATGAGCGTGAGCCATGCACAGGCAGGGGCCGATTTTGTAGCACCCAGCGATATGATGGACGGCAGGATATTGAGTATTAGGGAAGCCTTGGAAGATGAAGGATTTAAAGATACCGGTATTATGAGCTATAGCGCCAAATATGCCAGTGCCTTTTACGGTCCCTTTAGGGATGCCTTGGATTCCGCCCCAGGTTTTGGCGATAAAAAGACCTATCAAATGGATTATGCCAACAGGTTTGAAGCCATTAAGGAAACAGAAATGGATATTGATGAGGGCGCAGATATCGTAATGGTGAAACCTGGCCTTTGCTATCTGGATATTGTAAGGGAAATAAAAAATGAGGTGGATGTTCCGGTAGCGGTATACCAGGTTTCCGGGGAATATGCCATGGTAAAGGCCGCCTCCGAAAAAGGATGGCTGGACCACGATGCCGTTATGATGGAACAGTTGACCGCCATTAAAAGGGCGGGGGCCAATATCATTGCCAGCTATTTTGCAAAGGATCTGGTACGCGTCTTGGGTTGATCCCTATTCTCGATTAGATCAGAAAAATACCGATCAGATTATTTGATATCAAAAATGAAAACAGTAATTCCTTTTATCCTTGTACTTTGTATATGGCCCGTACAATCCCAAGAACTGGTTATTCCTACCTTTTTGGAAAAATGGGAAAACTCCAAAAACTATTTGGTGGCCATTGCGGAAGCCATGCCGTCAGAGCAATATGATTTTAGGCCTACGGAAAGACAAATGGGCTTTCAAGACCAATTGCTACATATAAAAAACAATATGGTATGGTTGGGAACTACCTATTTCAACGCCCAAGAATATAAGGGAAAAATGGATGATACGTCCAAATTGACCAAGGAAGAAACCATACAACTCCTGGTGGAGGGATTTGACATGATAAGTACCGCATTAAAAAATACCCCAACTACCTTACTTAATGAAAAAGTAGCATTCTTCGCCGGTGAAAAAACCAAATTACAAATATTAAACCTGTTACAGGACCATGTAAGCCATCACCGGGGACAATTAATCGTATATTTAAACCTCAATACTATTGAACCTCCAAAATACGTAGGTTGGTAACGGATTGATTATGAAATGAGCATGACCAAAATTTGGTCGCAAACTCAAATGAAGATATGCGAATTACATATGACCGCTAAAAAACAGTATATATCTACATATGAAAAAAAGAACTTTTATACCAATTGTTATACTATTTAGCGTACTTCTTATTTCCCAAGTTTTGGTTTCACAACAAACCAATCCGGAAGTACTTGTATACGACGATCCGTCCGCTGTAGGAATGGATTCTTTGTTTATACACTCCAAGGTAGATTCTATCATGACCTTGGCCATTAAGGAGGAGGCCTTCCCGGGAGCAACGGTTTTAGTGGCCAAGGACAATAAGATCATCTTTCACAAGGCCTATGGGTTCCATACCTATGACAGTATTCAGCCCGTAGACCCCACGGATTTATATGACCTGGCATCGGTGACCAAAATAATGGGGCCCCTTCCTGCACTAATGAAGCTACATGATGAAGGAAAATTGGATCTGGATGCACCATTTAGCACCTTATGGCCCAAATGGAAAAATAAAAAGGATAAGAAAGACATTACGATAAGGGAAGTTTTTGCCCATCAGGCCGGCCTGGTGCCTTATATTATTTTCCTTCAAGAGGTGATGAACAAGAATGGTGATGTAAAAAATCGTTTTGTAAGAAACGTACCTAGTCGTCGATTTAACATCAGGGCCTATGAACATATATATATCAAGAATAGGTTTATAAATAAAGTATACCGTCAGATCAACAGATCCAAGGTGTCGGACATAAAAAAATATAAATACTCGGGCCTTACTTTTTTGTTATATCCCGAGATCATATCCAAAATTACGCATACCGATTATGAAACCTATTTAACCAAGAACTTTTATGCTCCTTTGGGTGCCACCACTATGGGATTCAATCCCAAAACCAAAAATTATCGAAATAAAATAGTCCCCACGGAAATCGACACCCTATTCAGACATGAACTCACCAAGGATTGGGTACATGACGAAAATGCGGCCCTAATGGGCGGGGTATCCGGAAATGCCGGACTGTTTGCCTCGGCCACGGATTTGGCAAAAATGATGCAGATGTACATGAATTATGGTACCTATGGAGGCAAGCGTTATTTATCCGAAACCACGGTAAAAGAATTTACCAAAGTACAGTATCCTGAAAATGAAAACAGAAGGGGTCTCATATTCGATAAGCCGGAACTAAATAACCAAGAGCTAACTCTGGCCGATTCCTATCCTGCACCAGGTGCTGGTCCGGACAGTTTTGGGCATAGTGGGTTTACGGGAACCTTCGTATGGGCGGATCCGAAGGCCCGAATGGTATATATATTCCTATCCAATCGCGTATACCCCAACAGGTCCCATGCCAATATTTACAAGTTACATATTCGCTCTGCGGTACAGCAGGTGTTTTACGACGCTATTGTTAAATGATACTTGGATTTCCTATATTATTAGTACATTAGTATTTTATACTTTTTATGGGGTTACTACTATTTTATGCACTCATCTCCATCCTCGTATCCTTTCTATGTTCCATTTTGGAAGCGGTATTGTTGAGTGTTCCACAAACCTTTATCAATCTGAAAAAAAAGGAAGGCAAATCTTTTGCCGAGGAACTGGAAACATTAAAAAAAGATGTGGACAAACCCCTCATTGCCATTCTCACCTTAAATACCATAGCACATACCGTTGGTGCCATTTTGGTAGGGGTACAAGCTAAAATTGCATACTCCGAACTATTTGGCAATACCGAAAAAATGCTTCTTGGAATTCAGTTTACCGAGGCCGCTATGGTAGGATTGGTTTCAACCATCATGACCGTTCTAATCTTGGTAACCTCGGAAATAATACCAAAGACCATAGGGGCTACCTACTGGAAACAATTGGCGCATGCTTCTACCACTACCCTAAAAATAATGGTATGGTCCCTGCGCTGGACCGGAATTCTCTGGCTATTACAGCTGTTCACCAGACTGGTAGGAAAAAAAGGCGTTCATGGAAGTGTATTTAGCCGGGAAGATTTTAGTGCCATGACCGATATCGCCCATGAGGAAGGTGTATTCCAAGAATCGGAATCCACCATAATTAGAAACCTGCTACACTTTGACGAAATTAAAGTAAAGGATATCATGACCCCAAGGGCGGTGGTAAAAATTGCCTCAGAATCCGCTACCATCAAGGAATTTTATAACGCCAACCCCAAAATGCCTTATTCCAGGATTCCCGTATTCAGTAAAAAAATGGATAATATTACAGGATTCGTCCTAAAAGACATGATCTTGGAGGAAATAATAAAAAAAAATGGCAACGCACCGCTCTCCAGTATAAAAAGGGAAATATTGGTAAGCCACCGACAAACCCCGATTCCCGAGTTATTTGAAACCTTTATTTCCAAAAGGGAGCATATTGCCCTTGTTGTGGATGAATATGGTTCCATCAGCGGGGTGGTAACCATGGAAGACATATTGGAGACCCTATTGGGCCTTGAAATCATGGACGAAAGCGATAGCGTTGAAAATTTACAGCATTTGGCCCGTAAAAATTGGAAAGAGCGCGCCAAACGTTTAGGAATCATAGAAGAAAAAGAGAAAGACCAATAAGTGGAAACGGTATTCATAAAAACCCCTCTGGGCATTGCAAAAATTGAAGGCGATGAAAGCGGATTAACCTCCATCAGTGTCTTTGATAACGAGGAGCAAGTATCGGACATTGTTCCTGAATTACTTGAAGATGTAGTATATCAGCTTAGGGAATATTTTGAAGGTAGCAGAAAGGAATTTAGCCTAACGCTCAACCCCGAAGGAACGGATTTTCAAAAAAAGGTTTGGCAGGCCCTCCGGCAAATACCTTATGGCAAAACGGTTTCCTATCTGGAGCTGTCCAAAACCTTAGGTGATGTCAAAGCTATTAGGGCAGTGGCCTCGGCCAATGGCCAAAATCCGTTATGGATCGTTATACCATGCCATAGGGTCATAGGCAGCGACGGTTCCTTAACCGGCTATGCCGGAGGGCTGCATCGCAAAAAATGGCTTTTGGAACATGAAAGCCCCGTAAAGCAACAAACACTTTTTTAATTTATACAGACCCTGTGGTCTGTCGTTTACCTCATAGAGCCCGATTCCCGGGCCATTACCATATTACATCTATAAAATGTTACTCTTCATAGAGGTATCTCCGAACCATTTCCATGATTTGGAACTGTTTACAAACTGTATGGTATGGTTCCTATATGTTTAGTTACCCTTTCCACCGGCTATATTAAGAATTGACCCTTTCCAAATTGTAAAGCTCCCTTTACTTATAAATTTGTTTGTATCTTTATAAATACCGGTTCGTTTATCAAAATTGGAAACAGGCCTTTTATGCCTTAATAAACTTTTGATGTTACATAAAATCAACTTGGAGCACATACTCTTTTTGGACATAGAAACAGTTCCTGAAGAAGCGCATTATAATAAGCTGGACGACACCAAAAAAGAACTTTGGGAACATAAGTCGCACTACCAACGAAAAGATGAATATACGGCCGAAGAATACTATGAGCGGGCCGGAATATGGGCGGAATTTGGAAAGATCATCACTATTTCCGTTGGCTATTTTAACTATAAAGGATCCCAGCGCACGTTCAGGGTTACTTCATTTTATGGGGAAGAGCCTAAAATCCTGAAAGACTTTAAGAATGTATTGGATACCCATTTCAATCGTCCCCATCACCTATTGTGCGGACACAATGGTAAGGAATTCGATTTTCCCTATATCGCCAGACGCATGATCATCAACAAGATAGATTTACCCAACAAGTTGAACCTTTTTGGCAAAAAGCCTTGGGAAATAGCTCATTTGGACACAATGGAACTGTGGAAATTTGGAGACTACAAGCATTACACTTCCCTTAAGTTAATGGCCAATATCCTGGGCATTCCCTCTCCAAAAGAGGATATAGACGGAAGCATGGTAAAGACCGTTTATTATGAGGATAACGATCTGGACCGTATTATAAAATATTGCGAATTGGACGTGGTCACTACAGCCCAGGTATTTTTACGCTTGCGGAATGAGGAACTATTGGAAGACAATGAAATTAAACGGGTCTAGAACAGTTGTTAAGACTAGGACTTATAGAACTTAATCGATTTTGACCCTTCCAGATCTGCCAATGTCAACACATAAAGGCCGGGTGTTAGATCGGCAATATAAATCTGCTTCTGCTCCGCCCTACCCGATTTTACTACGGTACCATTAAGGGCAACTATCTTGTACATGGCATCTTCCGGGACATTGCCGGTAACGGTCATTGAAGTCTGCACCGGATTGGGAAATATGGAAAACTGTACTTCCAAAGTCAAGGTTTCATAATCCGTATCATCCAAAAGTTCGGTTTCGCTTCCCTTAAACGTAAATTTATACTCATCACTGTATTCGGAACTTATATTTTCGGAACAAAATGTCTTCATTCTAAGACTGTAATCCGTTCCTTCAACTAAATTGTTTAAGCCAATAAAGTTATCGAAGGTTGTTTCCACCGTCCATTCGCTATCCGCTTCCGTTTTATATTCAATTTGGAAAAGTGCGTCCGTATTAGCGGTCCATTCCAGCCTTACCCCGGTTTCATTGGAAGCGGTAAGGGCAATATCTTCAGGGGTAACAAGTACACAATCGGTAAGGGCAATTCCTGTAACAATGATGGAAAAATGCTGTGGCCCTTGATCGAGCGTGTTTTTATGGGTTACCGTAATGGTATAATCGCCCATGGCATTTAATATATCAATTTTTTCAAAGGGATCCACCCTATTGTCTCCGTTAACAGCTGGAGCATCTGCCTGGACTGGATTAAGTTTCCATGGCAGAAAGGTGTGTCCGTCCTTGGTGATCCGGATATCCAAATCATTGACCAAGGCCGCCGACATATCGTTTAAAGTTCCTGAATTGACGGTTCCCGTAGCGGGATCTGTCCAAGAAATGGAGGCAGATAAAGGTGTTGTTCCATTTGCCACGACCTTATAGGTTTTGGTTTCGCCTTCTGCAAGCGTTTCTTCCAAAATCATGGAGGAGAATGCCTTGTTTGCTATTACCTCAACAGCCGATTTTGAATTAATAACCCCCCATCCCATTTTATAATCTGGACCCGGGGCATCAACATCGTCTGCAGTATGCAGTACCAATCCCTTTAAAGTGGCCGCCCTCATAAAACTATCTTCCATTTGCTCATAATATTCCTGGATCAAAAGCATGGATCCGGTTACCCCCGGTGTAGCTACCGATGTTCCATTAGCGGTCTCGTACTTATTGTCGTTCGCAATGCCCGTTGTATAAATATTGGTGCCATAAGCCGCAATATCCGGCTTAATACGCCCATCATCAACAGGTCCAAAACTGGAATAGGAAGTGACCGATGCCCTTAACAATTGCCCTTGCCCATTGGTCTCTATATCTGCCGCAGCAACGGTAACCCCATTTTTAGAGGTTGCAAATCCCAACATCAAATCAAAACCCTTGGAAGCCGAACCAAAAATAGGAGCCTCATTATCCTTGCTCTTTTGGGAATTCCCTGCTGCGGTCACCATTAAATAATAGGGTGCATTATACATAATTTTATCCCAATCCCTGGACACCTGGATATAGGATCCAAAATACCAATCGGGGACACGATCCGACATAATTCCGTAGGAATGGTTGGATAACAACAAGCCATTGGCCGCCATTTCCGCGACTTCAATTTTATCCCTTTTCCAATCATTTGAAACGGCCTTTGCCTTATAGGCCACTCCTTTCGACCTTTTATCCAATCCTTCCGCAACTAAAATCCCGGTAACCCTTGTGGCATGGGAATCCACAATTTCACTCTGGTCCAAAGTCGATACCCTATTGCCAAATTCTTTGTGGTTTGTTAAAACGGCTCCCGCATCCCATACCCCTACCAACATGTTCTCCCCGTTTATTCCCAGATCCAATAATCCATCATCATGCAAGGTATTGGCCCTCGTAGCGGTATTCAGTTCTGTACTAAAGGTACTGTAATAAAGAGGGGTACCATCATCGCCAATGGAAGTAAGCTCACTAAAATTTCCGTCTACCGATCGTTCCGTCAATTTCCAACCATTGGCCTTCGCAGCCAGCAACAAGGCATTGTTCTCCTTGTCAAAATTCTTTTTAAGGTCATTGGTAAACACGCCTAATTTTGAACTGCGGTACTTATCCTTGATCATATGGATTTGTTTCTCAGTCTGTGCAAACGAGCCATAAGTAACAAGGCAAAAAGCTACTGGAAGCAATCTTTTACCAATCTTTAACAAAGTAGGGTTTGCGTAGGCCATGATAAAGTTTATAGTAAGATTCGTATTACAAATATACTATAACAGACAAATATCATCGATTAACGACCCTTTTTATTCGTTGAAACGCACTATTATGTTGTGAACCGTCAAAAAATCGACATGAATGGTTCCTTATGCGGAAAGAAAAGTTTAGCTATTGAACTTAAATTGTACGTACACCGGAAAATGATCGCTAAAACCTCCCATATATCGGCTTCCTACATAGGTCCTACGCGGATTGCCTTTATACTTTCCTTTGTATTCCACGAGAAAGGCCTCATCAAAAATATTGGCCTCGGCAAAACTGTGGGTGCCCCTTTCGTAATTAAGAAAATTATGGGATACGATAATTTGATCAAAAAGATTCCAAGACCTTTTATAATAGGCACTTCCACGATAAGGAGATTTTAATTTCTCCATAGGGTTATACAAACTATTCCTGCCCATCAAGGTCTGGAGACTGGCAGATGAGGGACCGTCATTAAAGTCGCCCATTACTATATAATTGGGGTTTTCAAAACTCTGCTCCAGCTGTTCCATATAATCAATAATGGTTCTTGCTGCTGCAATACGCTTATAATCGGTTTCTACCCCTCCATTTCTTCTGGAAGGCCAATGGTTTACAAAAATATGGACCTCCTCACTATTTAGAACCCCGTTTATATACAAAATATCCCTGGTAGTATCGCGTTGGCCATTATCATTTTGTATCATCAAAGGAATGGCCTCCGATCCCAACACTTGAAAATTATCCTTGTTATATAACAGGGCGTTATCTATTCCCCTCTCATCCGGGGAATTGTGGTGTACATAATCATAATTGTATCCGCTTAGGGGATCTGTTGACAACAGGTCCTGAACTACCTTTCCATTCTCAACTTCGGCAACACCGACCAGGACCGGAGGAAACCCTGCAGATTCCCGACCAATTTGGCTTATGGTCCTGGCCAGTTTTGACAACTTATTTTGATAGCGGACAGGGGTCCACTTTTTAGATCCATTGGGGGTAAAATCACTATCCAACGTATTGTGGTCCTTTTTGGCATCGAATAGGTTTTCTAGATTATAAAAAGCTACCGTATGTAGGAAATTGATCGATTTTTTCTTAAAAAATGAAAATTTCATCCAAAATATTTAATCGATTGCCAAATTACGAAAAACCCTTGGTAAGTATTGACTAGATTTGTACTATAAATAAATATATGCTAGAGAAAAAGACCATAGAATATGAAAAGGCGGTACTCATAGGGGTAATGAACAAGGACCAAAATGAGGAAAAGGTAAAGGAATATTTAGATGAGCTGGAATTTCTTACCTATACGGCAGGGGGAGAGGTATGTAAGCGTTTTGTACAACGAATAGACCTGCCCAACCCTAAAACCTATATTGGGAGCGGAAAAATGTTGGAAGTGGAGGCCTATGTTAAGGACAATGATATTGGATCCGTAATTTTTGATGATGAGCTTAGCCCGGGACAACAGCGAAACATTGAAAGGCAATTGAAATGTAAAATCCTGGACCGTACCAGTTTAATCCTGGATATTTTTGCCCAAAGGGCACAGACCAGTTATGCGCGGACCCAAGTGGAACTGGCCCAATACGAATATTTGCTCCCTAGACTTACCGGCCTTTGGACCCACTTGGAACGACAAAAAGGGGGTATTGGAATGCGCGGACCCGGTGAAACGGAGATAGAAACCGATAGACGTATTGTCCGTGATCGAATTTCCCTCCTTAAGAAAAAGTTATTGAAGGTAGATAAACAAATGGAAACACAAAGGGGCAACCGTGGGGCCCTTGTTCGGGTAGCCTTGGTAGGGTATACCAATGTTGGCAAATCCACACTGATGAACGTTATTAGCAAAAGTGATGTGTTTGCCGAAAACAAACTGTTCGCCACCTTGGATACCACGGTCCGGAAAGTGGTGATAGGCAACCTTCCCTTTTTATTGAGCGATACGGTGGGATTCATTAGAAAACTGCCCACACAATTGGTGGAAAGTTTTAAAAGCACTTTGGATGAAGTGCGCGAAGCGGATCTGTTATTACATGTCGTTGATATTTCCCATCCCAATTTTGAAGAGCATATAGATTCGGTAAACCAAATTCTTACCGAAATAAAAAGTTCGGATAAAAAGACCATCATGGTCTTTAACAAGATAGATCAATACGAACACAAGACTATAGACGATGATGATCTAATTACGGAAAAAACCAATAAACACTTCACTATTGAAGAATGGAAGAATACCTGGATGCGACGCGTTGGCGATAGGGCCCTGTTCATTTCGGCCCTGAACAAGGAAAATCTGGAAGAGTTCAAAAAACGTGTTTATGATGAGGTGCGGGACATACACATTACCCGATTCCCATACAACAACTTTCTATATCCGGAACATTTGGATGAGTATTAAGAATACAAAAAGGCCCTTGTGTAGGGCCTTTGGTATATAAAATTTTATCGATTTGGGTATTTAGAACGAATAGTTCAATCCCAACAGCCAATAGGTCTGCAGATCGTTGTCTATGGAATCGAAAGTAGGTGTAGGATCCCCCACGTCAAGATGGTCAATGGCATAGCTCAAGGCTTCCTGCTTGTTGTTTCTTAAGCCAAATTCAAAACCTAGGCCGATCCCCTTCCATAAGGTATATCCAAAGGAATTGATCCAGGTCCAGTTGGAATAATCCGCGCTTTTATAACTTTGAAACATGGACAAATTGGTCTTAAAATTAACCTTGCCCAGTTTTCTGGTATAATCCGCCACAATTTTAGCTCCCAAGGAAGATTCGAAAACGGTATCCTCATTGCTAAAAACAAAGTTATAGTTCAACGGATGGATAACTACCACAAGATCTGTAATCGGGGTCCAGGTTGCCCCAACCCCCAAATCCAAATACCCGGGGTCGTTAAAATTATCAATAATTGTTGTCCTGTATTCCCCTAAGGTAGAAATAGCGAATTTATCGCTAAGTTTCTGGCCATACAATGAGGTAATATTAAAAACATCCGTAGCCGAACGAAAACTATCATCGTCGGTATCAATATCCTTATCATCAATTTTTACCCAGCCAAGGTTGATGTTCAACGAATTTCTCCAGAAAAATTTTGGCCGGTTCAGATTGGCGAAGGCATTGGTGGTAATTCCAATATTCCCTGCACTGGAATTGGGAGCGTCCTTGGAATACCAATTGTTAAATCCGGAAAGACTGGTCCCAATAGTTCCAAAAGCACCTATTTTCCAACCGGGAATGGCATCTATTTTCCCCTGTATGGCGTCTACCCTTCCTTGAATGGCAGAAATGGAATCCTGCTTACTGGCTTTCTCGGCCTTTAATTCTTCAAGACTTTGGGCAACGGTAATGTTCATAGCCAACAACGCGACTATTCCTAAAACAATTTTCTTCATTATAGTTAGTGTTTTATTTATTAATTGACAAAAATAAGGAAAGTGGCCAAAATTTCTAATCGAAATGGCCCATTATTTGGACTTGAACAAGGGTACCGAAGAACAGGCCTCCCCGTACATTACACTTTTGGCTACCGATTGAATCTTAGTGGTTGCCCATAAATAGGCATTGGCAGGAACAGGTTTGTTGGAACAACCTTTGATGATAACGGGCTTACCGGAAAATTCGGAAACATCCAAATTTTCCAATACGGACTGATAGAGCGAGGATTCCAACATCTCCAAATCCCCGATAATGATCTTCCGCGCATATGGCTGTAATTTAGTAGCAATAAGCATATACGCCCAGCCCGGTATAATGGCATCCGTAGAACAGCTTAATGCCACATAACAATCTTTGTATTGACTCCAATCACATTCATCCAATTGGGCCCTAAAATCCTTTTCCCTAAGAATTAACCCCTCGAACAGCCAATCCTTAATATCCAGAGCCACCCTGTTTCCCCTGGGATAATAATCCTCAAGATTAAAGGTTACCAATTTACTTTGGGAGACACGATTTATAATTTCAGACATATTTTATTATTGTAACAATGGGTTAATGTACAATTCATCAATATAACAATATACCTATTTGAAAATGTGGCTATTTAATGATTCTGCCCACTGCGCAAA
>CBFGWQ010000121.1:0-11823 GCA_965652575.1 uncultured Arenibacter sp.
TGCCTGCCCGTATCGTTCAGGCGGGCCTGCCTTTGTCGGCAGACAGGCGTTAAAATCAAACCTGAATTTCCTTTCAATGCCTTGTGTCCCGAGGTAATTTACTTGATTTAAAAACAATAATTTGTGATCGATGATTAGTAGTTATAGCGTGTGATAAATCCCTGCGCATTTTGGTTAATTGGGCCTGCTAAAGGCTACCTCGGGATTGGAGGATTTCTGTTTTTTAAATAATCGTTGTTGTTGTTTCACGGTAAGGGTGCTTCCGTCCGGACTCCATCCGGGAGGGCCAAAAATATACATTAGGGCGTGCGATAGTTTTTTTGATTTCTTAACATCGTTGTAGATATCCTTGAACTCATGGGTCAGGATAACTATAGGATTGTGGGAGTTGGGTGCATGTATTACGCCATACTTTACATCTATATCATCATCCAACTCTTTCCAGGTACCGAACATTTTATCAAAAATATTAAGGAAACCACCATGATTTTTGTCCAAATATTCTACATTTTGGGCGTGGTGTACCTGGTGCATGGTATGGGTGTTGAATATTTTTTCAATGAACCCCATTTTTGGAATATAGACGGAGTGTAACTGAAATTGCCATAAGGCTTCGATTCCCAGACATACAACCACCATTTCAGGGGGAAATCCAATAGCGGGCATCCACATGTAAAAGAGTGGCTTATATAAAATGGTGAACCACCCGTTACGAACGGCAGTGCCTAAATTGAAGTTGTCCGAGGAATGGTGTACAATATGTGCGGCCCATAAAATACGTACTTCGTGATTGGCCCTATGGAACCAATAATAGGTAAAATCGTCCGCGAGTTGACAAAGAAGCCAAACATACCAGGCATACCCAAAAGATTCATATCCGAGAACGTTGGTCCTGACCCCATTGGTAATCGGGTTGAACAATTCATAGGTGTATTCGAATATTACAATTGCAGATATGACCTTTATCAAGGGTGCAATTATGGCCGATCCAATACCCATAAATCCGCTTGCGGCCAAATCTTTCCATTCGTACAAATGATCGTCGCCATGTGTCTTGCTATAAGTGAGTTCCAGTAAGATAAAAGCTATAAAACAAGGAACTCCATATACCAGGGGGTTGGTAAAATCCATAAAAAAATTAATTTGTGTAAATATATGTTATTCTAGGAGGAATTTGGCGCGAATTGACCCAATTAACCATTAATAAATATGTTTTAAAGGATATCGGCATTTTTATTATCCTTTGTATAGTCTCAAAAAAGGGTTGTCTGTCCTTCGCCATCTTCCTTTTCCCGTTTATTTTCTTTCCCTGATTCTTGGTCGGTTGTCCCTGTTTTTGGAGTGCCCGACTTTAGTTCTCCCTTGATCTCGATGTTCTCTTCGTCTATCACTTCGATTTCGTTGGTCTCATGTTCTATGGGTTCCTCAAAAGGGAGCGGATCCAGGGCGTTAATGTTTTTCACCTTGTCCGAAGTCAGTTGGTTTCCTAAAGCCTTAATTCCTTTTATCGCTATAAAATCTTCTATATCAATAATTTGGTTGGGTTTGGCATCTTTGCCCCTTGGCTTTATAAATTCGATCTCAACTACTGGGCGCCAATCGGTGGAAACAAGTTCCAGGAACGATTTTGGATGTTCCGAAATAAATAATTCCTCTTTATTTTCATTCTCGATCATGAAACGTTTTACATAGTAGCGATCTTTTTCACCTTCATAGTATATGGCGGACAATGGCTTGTTGGGGTTCCATTTTTCCAAAACCACCATATCCTCATCGAAATGGGTGGAAAGGTTGGGGATAAAGGTTTTTGCTACCCCTTTTTGGGTAACGACCAATAACATGTCGTCCCCTTTAAATTCTCCAAGCAGTTCCCCACGGCCATCTACATTTAATCTCCTGACTATGTCGTCGAACCAAATTTTTCTGGGTTTAAGGGTGGACACCCCTTTTTCTTTCAATTCAATGCGCTTTACGGAGTATTTGGTAACAATATTTCCTTTGGAAGCCCTGCCCTTTATTAGTACATCGGCAAAATCGATATCCCATTTCAGCTTTTTGATGCTGCCCACCTGTCTTAAAAGGACGGTTATTACTTCGGCCTCTCCATTGGGATTGGCGGAAAAATAAAGGACTTCGGATTGCGGCTTTCCGGCAGTAAGGTCGTAGGGCTTGTCCCGGGTAACTCCGGTTACATTGAATCTTTTGATGTAGCTGGCCCCGCCCTTGCCATCCTTGTAGATCATGTTGTAAATGGTCCGTTTGTCCTTTTTCTTGAATACGGCCACATGGATAATATTTTTGCCAACAAAAATTTTGGAGTCCACTTTGGCGATCATCATTTTTCCTTCCTTGGTAAAAATAATAATATCATCTATATCGCTGCAATCGGTTACGTATTCGTCCCTTTTTAAGGAAGTGCCCACAAAACCTTCCTCACGGTTTACAAATAACTTTGTGTTTCTTATGACCACTTTGGTAGCTTCGATATCGTCAAAAATTCGGATTTCCGATTTTCGTTCCCGTCCTTTTCCGTACTTTTCCTTCAAGGACCTGAAATAACTGATCGCGAAATCGATCAAATGGGCCAAATGGTGTTTTACTTCTGCGATCTTTTCTTCAAGGCTATCCAGATATTGTTGGGCCTTGTCCAAATCGAATCTTGAGATTCTTTTGATCCTGATTTCGGTGAGTCTAACAATATCGTCTTCGGTAACCTTTCTTCTTAAATGGGTCGTATGCGGGGCGAGACCTTTGTCTATGGCCGCAATAACGCCTTCCCAGGTCTCCTCTTCCTCTATGTCCCTATAAATTCTATTTTCTATAAAAATACGCTCAAGCGAAGCAAAATGCCATTGCTCCTCCAATTCGCCCAATTGTATTTCCAGCTCGGCCTTTAGGAGTTCTACGGTATAATCCGTAGAGCGTTGCAACATTTCGGTAACCCCTATAAAAAGCGGTTTGTTGTCCTCGATAATACAGCCCAATGGGGATATGGAGGATTCGCATGAGGTAAAGGCGTACAGGGCATCTATGGTTTTGTCCGGGGACAGTCCAGGTGGCAGATGTACCAAAATCTCTACTTCGGCAGCGGTATTGTCCTCTATCTTTTTGATTTTTATCTTTCCCTTTTCGTTGGCTTTTAAGATGGAATCTATTAAAGAAGAAGTATTGGTTCCATATGGTATTTCTTTAATTATCAATGTATTCTTATCCAATTGATGTATCCTGGCCCTAACCCGGATTCTTCCCCCTCTAAGGCCGTCGTTGTAGTTGCTCACATCTATGATACCGGAAGTGGGGAAATCCGGATAAATGGTGAATTTTTGCCCTTTAAGATGTTTTATGGAGGCCTCTATAAGTTCAATAAAATTGTGTGGCAGCACCTTGGTGGAGAGCCCCACCGCAATACCTTCCGCACCTTGCGCCAGTAAAAGGGGGAATTTGACCGGAAGATTTACAGGTTCTTTTTTTCGTCCGTCATAAGAGAGCTGCCATTCCGTAATTTTAGGGCTATATACAACTTCCAGTGCAAACTTTGTTAATCGTGCCTCAATATAACGGGATGCCGCGGCACTATCTCCGGTCAATATATTTCCCCAGTTGCCCTGGGTGTCTATCAAGAGGTCTTTTTGTCCAATTTGCACCATGGCGTCCGCTATACTCGCGTCACCATGGGGGTGGTATTGCATGGTATGGCCCACAACATTGGCCACTTTGTTGTACCTGCCATCGTCCAATTCCTTTAACGCGTGCATTATCCGTCGTTGAACAGGTTTGAATCCGTCTTCTATGGCCGGTACTGCGCGCTCTAAAATAACATAGGAGGCATAATCCAAAAACCAGTCTTTGTACATCCCCGTAACCTTGGTAAGGGTATCCTGGGTTTCGTCTTGATTTTCTTTTGGTACTTCGTTCAGTTCTTCATTCTCTTCCATAAAGAAAGATCCGTATTAGTTTGGCCTGCTTGCGGGCGGGCTGGTTTATATTTGGTTTTCCTCTACCAGGTCTACCTCTACTTTAAGGTTGTCTATTATAAATTCCTGGCGGTCCGGGGTGTTTTTGCCCATATAAAATTCCAATAGGTTTTCTATGGACATAGCTTTATCCAGCATTACAGGTTCCAATCTAATGTCTTCCCCTATAAAATGTTGAAACTCGTCCGGGGAAATTTCGCCCAATCCCTTAAATCGGGTTATTTCCGGTTTTCCCGTTAATTTTTCAATGGCCTGTAATTTTTCCTCCTGGCTGTAACAGTAAAGGGTTTCCTTTTTGTTGCGGACCCTGAACAGTGGTGTCTGAAGTATATACAGGTGATTTTCCTTTATCAGTTCAGGAAAAAATTGCAGGAAAAAAGTGATCAACAGAAGTCGGATGTGCATCCCGTCAACATCGGCATCGGTTGCGATCACTATCTTATTATACCTTAAATCCTCCATGGATTCCTCAATGTTCAATGCCGCCTGCAGAAGGTTGAACTCCTCATTTTCATACACTATTTTTTTGGACATACCGTAGGAGTTCAAAGGTTTTCCCCTTAGACTGAATACGGCCTGGGTATTTACGTCCCTTGATTTGGTTATGGAACCCGAGGCGGAATCCCCCTCCGTAATGAACAAGGTGCTTTCAAGACAACGATCGTTTTTGGAATCTGCCAAATGTACCCTGCAATCCCTTAGTTTTTTATTGTGGAGGCTGGCCTTTTTAGCCCTGTCCTTTGCCAATTTCCTGATCCCGGAGAGTTCCTTTCGCTCCCGCTCGGCCTGCATAATTTTACGTTGGAGCATTTCTGCGGTATCCGGATTCTTGTGCAGGTAATTGTTGAGCTGGGTACCCACAAAATCGTTTATATAGGTCCGTACCGTTGGAAGGTCGCCGCCCATATCCGTAGATCCCAGTTTGGTCTTGGTCTGACTCTCAAAAACAGGTTCCATTACCTTGATGGCTATGGCGGAAACAATGGATTTCCGCACATCCGATGGGTCATAATTTTTACCGTAGAATTCCCTGATGGTCTTTACTATGGCCTCCCGAAATGCTGTCTGATGTGTTCCCCCCTGGGTGGTATGTTGACCATTGACAAACGAATGGTATTCTTCGCTGTATTGTGTTTTGCTATGGGTCAGGGCAATTTCGATATCGTTACCCTTAAGGTGTATTATAGGGTAGGTCATGTCCTCAACGTTATTATTGTCCTCCAATAGGTCCTTTAGTCCGTTTTCGGAATGGAATTTTTCGCCGTTGTAAATAATGGTAAGTCCCGGATTGAGGTATACATAGTTTTTGAGCATGCGTTCCACATACTCGTTCCTGTATTTGTATTTTTTAAAGATAATTTCGTCCGGAGTAAAGGACACTTTGGTTCCCTTTCGTTTTGAGGTGTCTTCCGGACCTACTTCCGCTACCAGGTTTCCTTGTTGAAATTCCGCAGTTTTGAGCATATTGTCCCTGGAGGACTCCACTTTAAAGAAACTGGATAGTGCATTTACCGCCTTGGTACCGACCCCGTTAAGGCCGACCGATTTTTTAAAGGCCCTGGAATCGTACTTGCCGCCGGTATTCATTTTGGACACTACGTCCACCACCTTTCCCAAAGGTATTCCGCGGCCGTAATCCCTTACATGGACCACATTATCCTTTATAACGATATCTATGGTCTTGCCGGCACCCATTACAAACTCATCTATACAGTTGTCTATAACCTCCTTTAGAAGGATATAGATGCCATCATCGGCAGAAGATCCATCCCCCAATTTACCGATGTACATCCCCGGACGCATCCGGATATGTTCTTTCCAGTCTAATGAGCGAATGTTGTCTTCCGTGTATTGGGCGTTATCTAACATGGTACAGGGCTTTATCCAAAGTGTTGCTAATATAGCAAGTGTTATAAAAAGATGAAACCCCTGGGCGTTAAAGTAATTAACAAAGGGAATCAACGATTTGTTGATAGTAAGGGGTTTGTAATATGCTACATTCCCAAGGGGAAAAAGCATGTTGATGGCAAAAATATAAAATTATATTGATTCTTTGTGGCGGGACAAGATCATGTTCCAAACGCTAATGTTATTGGGATCAAGACCGCTACGCTATTAGTGTCCTGTCAACCCTACTTTTGCCATCCCAAGTCTTGTTCTTTTTCACCCGGCCTTCGTTAAAAAAAAGTTCCGTAGCTACGGCTATGCAACATTTTTTTGCCTTGGCTGGATAAAAAATACGGCAACTTAAACGACACAGTAGCATTGACAGGACACAAGAACCAAGATACAGGACCAACTATTCCCAAGGCCGTACACAAGGCAGGGCCCCATCCGAACGGACGGGCTTCGGGGAATTATTTGGATAAATGTTTTGTTTCCGTTCTATTGGGCTTCCATCTTGAATATATTGGGCCCTATCTATTCCGGACTTGCACTACACGTTGAACCTAAAATGCATTACATCGCCATCCTTAACAATGTATTCTTTTCCTTCCACCCGCATTTTCCCGGCTTCCTTAACCTTGGCCTCACTTCCAAAAGAAACAAAATCATTGTAGGCGATCACTTCAGCACGGATAAAGCCCTTTTCAAAATCGGTGTGTATTACCCCTGCGGCCTGTGGTGCCGTTGCGCCCACGGGAATGGTCCAGGCCCTTACTTCCTTTACCCCGGCCGTGAAATAGGTTTCCAGGTCCAAGAGCTTATAGGCTCCCCTGATCAATTTGGCGGAACCCGGTTCGGTCAGTCCCAGATCTTCCAAAAACATTTGTCGTTCTTCGTAACTTTCCAGTTCGGTAATATCCGCTTCGGTTCCTACGGCCAAAAAGATTACCTCTGCATTTTCATTGGCAACGGCCGCCCTGACCTGTTCCACGTATGCATTGCCGGTAGTAGCGGCATCTTCATCCACATTGCAGACATACATTACGGGCTTATCCGTAATGAATTGCAAGGGCCTGACAAATTCTGCGCGATCCTCCTTGCCGATATCCAGTGCACGGACGGAGGTTCCCGTTTCAAGACCTTGTTTGATCTTTAATAGAACGGCCTCTTCCTTTTGGGCTTCCTTATTTCCGGTCTTGGCGGCCCGCTTTACTTTTTCAAGCTTTTTATCCACGGTCTCCAAGTCCTTTAGCTGAAGTTCAATATCTATAGTCTCCTTGTCCCTGACCGGATTTACGGAACCATCTACATGCACAATGTTTTCATTGTCGAAACAGCGTAGCACATGTAAAATTGCATCCGTCTCGCGAATATTGCCCAAAAACTGGTTGCCAAGGCCTTCTCCCTTGCTGGCCCCCTTTACCAATCCCGCGATATCCACTATTTCAACAGTGGCAGGCTGTACTCTTTCCGGATTTACCAGTTCCTCCAATTTTTGCAAGCGAACGTCCGGCACGTTCACCACTCCTATATTTGGTTCAATGGTACAAAAAGGGAAATTGGCACTCTGTGCCTTTGCGTTGGACAAGCAATTAAAAAGGGTGGACTTTCCTACGTTGGGCAATCCTACAATACCTGCTTTCATGGTCGAGATCTATATTAAATGGGAAACATAAATCAAGGCTGTTTCCCGACTTTTTTTAAACAGCTGCAAAGATACTATTTATGTGCGTTTAAGAACACATATTGTTATCTTAATTATATAAAAATAAAATGTCTAAACGGTAATGGGAATCATTTATCCTTAGAAGTAATTATTGCCTAATGTGGCCGGTTGCAACACGGATGCATACCGATTGGATACGGAAAAAGGCGGCAGCGCAATTGGCCTGGGCCTAATGTCAAGAACCTCGGGATAGTTATGAAATAGTTGGTGAATTTAAATTATCTTCAATTGATTTTTTATTGCTGTATGTTTATCAATCCTGGACCATGACCTATTCAGGATGCATAAAACGTTGTTTCCCAAGAAGCTCTTCTTCGGATTCAACGTGGTCTTCATCGGGAACACAGCAATCTACCGGGCATACCGCCGCACACTGTGGCTCATCGTGGAAACCTTTACATTCCGTACACTTATCGGGGACAATAAAATACACTTCGTCACTTACCGGCTCCTGGGACTCATCCGCATTGACCGCTTTCCCGTTGGGCAGTATAACATCGCCCTTTAAAAGGGTCCCGTCACTGTAGCGCCAATCGTCCGCACCTTCATAAATTGCAGTATTCGGGCATTCCGGCTCACAAGCTCCACAATTTATGCACTCATCTGTTATTATAATTGCCATATTTTATATTTCTTTTATGCTGACTTTAATTTCAGTATCAATACTTTTGTACAAAGGTAAAGCCTAATAAAATCTTTTACAAATATAATGACTGACCTTAGACTTAGACTTAATGCTTTTGTTAAACTTGGTGGTTTTTTTAAAGAATATTGCAAATATGCAAAAAACAGGACGCAAATAGATGATAATCGGTACGCATGGTTTATAAAATTCGATGAAACACTGGTTTTGGCCGGAAACCATAACGGATGGTTTACCCCTGATAATATTTTATTTAGTCTGGAAAGTTGGGCGCATTTGCTAAGGCCGGCACAACTCGAAAGTTGGCTTTCCGCCTATGACGTGGAAAAGAACCGGACAAAGACCGTGGCCCTGGTCATGGCGGGCAATATCCCCTTGGTGGGTTTTCATGACTTTCTGAGTACTTTGATAACGGGAAACAAAGCCTTGATAAAACTCTCTTCCAACGACAAAGTTTTACTGCCCTTTATTGCCCAATATTTAATTGAAGTGGAGCCTGCCCTACAAGATTACATTTCTTTTTCAGAAGACAAATTGGAGAATTTTGATGCCGTTATTGCTACGGGAAGCGACAATACATCCCGCTATTTTGAGCATTATTTCGGGAAAAAGCCCCATATCATTAGGAGAAACAGGAATTCGGTGGCCGTTCTTAGCGGTAGTGAAACTCCTGATGAGCTGGCCGCTTTGGGTGAAGATATTTTTAGATATTACGGATTGGGCTGTAGAAGTGTTTCCAAATTGTTTGTTCCAAAAGATTATAATTTTGATGTCCTTTTTAAGGCACTCTACCCTTTTAACACCATTATTGGGCATAACAAGTATGCCAATAATTATGACTATAACAAGGCGGTATACCTAATGAGCCTATATAAAATATTGGAAAATGGTTTCCTCATGTTAAAGGAGGATGAAAATTATGCCTCGCCCATTGCCACTGTTTTTTATGAGTTTTACAATTCCCCTGAGGAATTGGAAATTAGGCTATCCAACGAGAAGAATAGGATTCAATGCCTGGTAGGCAAAGGATTTATGGATGGGGAGGTGCCCTTTGGACAGACCCAAAATCCATCTTTGACGGATTATGCGGATAATATTGATACTGTTCATTTTTTGTTGAAAATATAATGTAATAATTTAGTGCAGTCCTACCCTACTTCCTAAAATATTTATGACCTTTAACCTCTGAAAAAAGTATGACCGGATCTGAAAATAAACTGATAACTGCTGCAGTAAGGATTAGTGGTAAAATAACTAAGTTCCTTATTGCCTTTAAGTGGTTGCCCTTTCAGAAATGGAATACAAACTTTGAACAACCCTGATAAACAATAAATGAAACATCCATGACTAAAGATTTTGCCTCATGGCGAAATGATTATTTGGATGTTACATGTGACATTTGAAAAACAATAAATATAAACACATGAAAAAACATAATTTTAGTGCCGGCCCCTGTATCCTGCCACAGGAAGTAATAATAAAAGCTTCCGAGGCCGTGCTGGATTTTAATGGATCCGGACTTTCCCTGATCGAAATTTCACATAGAAGTAAGGATTTTGTAGCAGTAATGGACAGGGCCAGGTCGTTGGCCCTGGAACTCTTGGATCTGGAAGGCAAGGGATATCAGGCATTATTCCTGCAAGGAGGTGCCAGCATGGAGTTTTTAATGGTAGCTTACAACTTATTGGAAAAGAAAGCAGGATATCTCAATACTGGTACTTGGGCCGATAAAGCGCTAAAGGAAGCCAGACTCTTTGGAGAGGTCATTGAGGTGGGGTCGTCCAAGGACGAGAATTTTAGCTATATCCCAAAGGGGTACAGTATCCCTAACGATCTGGATTACCTGCACCTAACCTCCAACAATACCATTTTTGGAACCCAGATAAAGAAATTTCCAAAAACGGAAGCTACTTTGGTATGTGATATGAGTTCCGATATATTTTCCAGACAATTGGATTTTTCACAATTTGACCTTATTTACGCCGGTGCCCAAAAGAACATGGGCCCTGCGGGGACTACTTTGGTGGTGGTGAAAGAGGAAATCCTGGGAAGGGTAAGCAGAAAAATTCCATCTATGCTGGATTACAAGGTCCATATAGATAAGGAAAGTATGTTCAATACTCCCGCCGTATTTCCGGTTTACGTTTCCATGCTTACGTTGGAATGGCTTCAAAAGTTGGGTGGAATTGCCGCCATTGAGGAGATAAATGAAAAGAAGGCCCAGTTGTTGTATTCGGAGATAGATCTGAATCCCTTGTTCAACGGCTATGCCCATAAAGAGGACCGTTCCAATATGAACGCCACCTTTACCCTGGCCGAAGAAAAGTTGAAGGACGTTTTTGATGGTATGTGCCGGGAAGCCGGAATAAATGGTATAAACGGACATCGTTCCGTTGGAGGATACAGGGCTTCCATGTACAACGCCCTTCCTTTGGAGAGCGTGGGCATCTTGGTGGATGTCATGAGCGAATTGGAACGAAAAGCCTAAACATGGCACTTAAAACGGTTTGGGGCCAATATTGGGAACTCAAGACGAGTTCATTAATTAAAAAGTATATAATACCCAATACATAGCATGAAAGTTTTAGCAAACGACGGCATATCAAAAAGTGGCATACAGACCTTGGAAAATGCCGGTTTTGAGGTTTTGGCAGTAAATGTGGCACAGGAACAGCTTATATCCTATATAAACCAAAATAAGGTTTCGGTGTTGTTGGTGAGAAGCGCAACAAAAGTTTTTAAGGATGTTATAGATGGCTGCCCCGATTTGAAGATCATAGGCCGGGGTGGCGTGGGAATGGATAACATAGACGTGGATCATGCCAGATCCAAGGGCATTCATGTTATCAATACTCCGGAAGCCTCATCTTCCTCGGTGGCCGAGCTGGTTTTTGCCCATTTGTTCAGTGGAGTAAGATTTTTGCACGACGCCAATAGAAATATGCCCTTGGAAGGCGACAGTAATTTTAAGAAACTTAAAAATGCCTATGCCAAAGGTGTAGAGTTAAGGGGTAAGACTTTAGGGATTATAGGATTTGGGAGAATTGGGGTAGCAACCGCCAGAATAGCCTTGGGCATTGGAATGAAAGTTATTTTTACCGATCCTTTTTTGGATGTGGCCACGGTGACCGTTCCATTTTTTGATAACCGTTCCATTGCTTTTGAGCTTACAGGTACGCCTTTGGAAAACTTGCTAAAAACCGCTGATTTTATAAGCCTGCACGTACCCGCCCAAAAATCCTATATTATTGGAAAAAAGGAATTTGCTTTAATGAAAGACGGCGTTGGTATAGTAAATGCCGCCCGTGGGGGTATTTTGGACGAGGTGGCCCTTGTTGATGCCCTGGAAAATGGGAAAGTTGCCTTTGCCGGATTGGATGTGTACGAGTCCGAACCCATCCCGGAACTAAGGATTCTAATGCACCCCGATATTTCCCTTAGTCCACATATTGGTGCTGCTACAGAGGAGGCCCAGGACCGGATAGGTATGGAACTGGCCTCACAGATCATTGAACTATATAAATAGTAAAAACAAACTTTTAACACATGACAAAAAATAGTTTTTCGTCATCGCGAGGTACGAAGCGATCTGT
>CBFGWQ010000122.1:0-11739 GCA_965652575.1 uncultured Arenibacter sp.
AGTAAAATCCATTTTCCTCCAATTATAACCGATACCTTTATCTTATGCTGTAAATAGATAGGATAAAGGTATCTGTTTTAAGCATAGGTTGAAGCAAGTGTCCGGCCAAGCCTATACCTACGGGTAATTTAAACGTTGACCTGACACTGGTTTTGCCCCTTCTTATTTTTTATCCATTATTCCTTATTTATCAAGCATATATTTTTTATTTTCACGCAAAATTTAAATACATAATCATGGCTACAGTAACACTAAAAGGAAACCCCTTGAACACTATAGGAACACTACCTAAATCTGGGAGTAGAGCGCCCGGGTTTTCTTTGACCAAGGGAGATTTATCCAATTCAAATTTGGAAGATTATAAAGGTACAAAAGTGGTATTGAATATTTTTCCCAGTGTGGATACGGGTACCTGCGCACAATCTGTAAGGCAATTTAATAAGGAGGCTGCCAAATTGGAAAATATCAAGATCCTGTGTATTTCCAAAGACCTTCCTTTTGCCCAGGCCCGTTTCTGTGGTGCGGAAGGAATAGAAAATGTAGAAATGTTGTCCGATTTTCGAGACGGCAACTTCGGAAAGGCCTATGGACTTGAGTTTGTGGACGGACCGTTAAAATCCCTGCACTCCAGGGCAGTGGTAGTGTTGGATGGGGAAGCTAAGGTTATTTATACGGAACAGGTTGCGGAAACCGTTGATGAGCCCAATTATAAAGCGGCCTTGGAAGCCCTGATGGATGCCTAGGGAAAGCTTTTTTGTAAATCGCATTAAGAGCGTTGGTTATGCCCTAAGGGGAGCGATCCTCTTGATCGGAACGGAATCCAGTATCAAGATCCAGGTCTTTATCACTTTGGTGATGACCGCGGCCGGATTCTATTTTGAAATTTCCAACACCGAATGGATCCTTCAGATATTGGCTATTGGATTGGTACTGGGAATTGAGGGGCTGAACACGGCCGTGGAAAAAATTGCGGATTTTGTCCATCCCGAATATGATGAAAAAATCGGATTTATCAAGGATATCTCTGCCGGTGCCGTTATGCTGGTTTCCATTGCCGCATCCATTATAGGTCTTATCATCTATATACCCAAACTCTTTTAAGATATATAAGTACACCTCATTCGTTATCCGGCTTATATAGGGTTTCCGTAAAATGATATTTCAATAGGAAAAATTCTGATGGGTTCATAAGTAAACTACCTAGGGGCAAGCCTGTCTGCCGACAAAGGCAGGCCCGACTGAACGGAACGGGCAAGCGTCGGAACATTTTAATCTCGATTACCGAGTAAATTTGTAATTTAGCCACCAGAATTGAAGATTTAATGGCAAAAAAGGTAAAAAAACCAAAGTCTACGCCTACTAAAAAAGGCTTTTCCCTTAAGTTATCCCAACAGAACAAAATTATTTTTGGAGGGTTGTTAATGCTTTTGAGTATTGCGTTGTTCTTTTCATTTGTCTCCTTCTATTTTACATGGCAGGACGATCAGAGCTTGTTGACGGAATTTGCGGACAGGAATGAGCAGGCCAGGAATTTGTTGAACAAATTCGGGGCCAACGTAAGCCATTTTGTCCTTTACAAAGGATTTGGGATCTCGTCCATCATATTTACCTTTCTCCTTTTTATTACGGGTCTATATCTATTTTTGAGTATGCAAAAGCAAGGGCTGCTCCGTAAATGGATATGGGGATTGGTATTTATCATCTGGTTCTCCGTTGCCCTGGGTTTCTTTGCTGCTGGAAAACCTTTGTTGGGCGGTATGGTCGGGTACGAGATGAACGATTTCCTGCAGGATTATGGAGGTAAGGTCGGGGTGTTTCTTTTATTGCTTTTTGGTTTGATCGTTATTTTGGTCAGGTTGTTCCAATTTTCCCCGGATAAAGCGGTTGCTTATATAAACGACAAGGGAAAATCTTTGGCTAGCGAATTTAAGAAGGATAGAGTTGTCAGGACCAACACCGATAGTGACCGGGAAAACGATATTTCTTATACTTCGAAAAAGGAAGAGGCCCCTGTGGTAATCGATACCTACACCCATAAGAAGGATATTCCCGTTTTGGTAAAAGAGGACGATGAAGGGGAATTTGAAGTTAAGGTGGGCAACGAAGAGGATACCATTGCCATGGAAGTGGAGAAAATTAAGGAGGAAAAAGAGGAATTGGACAATATTTCCGACAAGTTGGTGGAAGATTTTGGCGAGTTCGACCCTACCCTGGAGTTGGGCAATTTTAAGTTCCCCCCATTGGATCTTTTGGATCAGCACGGGGCTAGCGGAGGTATTACCATCAATCAGGAGGAGCTGGAGGAAAATAAGAATAAGATTGTAGAGACCTTAAAGAACTATAAAATTGGTATCGCTCAGATTAAAGCGACCATAGGTCCCACCGTAACACTATATGAAATTGTGCCCGACGCCGGGGTACGAATTTCAAAAATAAAAAACCTTGAGGATGATATTGCCCTTTCTTTGGCGGCTCTCGGCATTAGAATTATAGCCCCCATTCCCGGAAAGGGAACTATTGGTATTGAAGTGCCCAATAAGAACGCCACTATCGTATCCATGAGATCCGTTATTGCTTCCAGTAAATTTCAGAAGGCAGAAATGCAATTGCCCATTGCCTTTGGAAAAACCATTAGTAACGAAACCTTTGTGGTAGATTTGGCCAAAATGCCCCATTTGCTGATGGCAGGGGCCACCGGCCAAGGGAAATCCGTGGGCCTAAATGCCGTGTTGACCTCTTTATTATATAAAAAGCACCCTGCAGAGGTAAAGTTTGTGCTTATAGATCCCAAAAAGGTGGAACTTACACTGTTCAATAAGATCGAAAGACATTACCTGGCCAAATTACCGGATTCCGAGGAAGCTATTATTACCGATAACAATAAGGTAATCAATACTTTAAATTCGCTCTGTATAGAAATGGACAACCGTTATGAGTTGTTAAAAGTGGCCATGGTCCGTAACATAAAGGAATACAACGCCAAGTTTAAGGCCAGGAAACTGAATCCCAATGATGGCCATATGTACCTGCCCTATATCGTATTGGTCATAGACGAATTTGCCGATTTGATTATGACTGCCGGTAAGGAAGTGGAAACCCCTATTGCCAGGCTGGCACAATTGGCCAGGGCCATTGGTATACACTTGATCATTGCCACCCAAAGACCTTCCGTTAATGTTATTACAGGGATAATAAAAGCCAACTTTCCGGCCAGGATTGCATTTAGGGTAACCTCTAAAATAGATTCCAGGACCATTCTGGATACCCAAGGAGCCGATCAATTGATTGGTCGTGGGGATATGTTATTTACCCAGGGCAATGACGTGACCCGTATTCAATGCGCCTTTGTGGATACGCCGGAGGTTGCCAAAATTACTGAATTTATTGGCTCGCAAAGGGCTTATCCGGATGCGCATTTACTTCCGGAATATTTCGGAAATGACGATTCTGGCACAAGTATTGATTATAATATTTCCGAAAGGGATGCTATGTTCAGGGAAGCGGCAGAAGTAATCGTAATCGCACAACAGGGTTCGGCCTCTTTGATACAACGAAAGTTGAAATTGGGATACAATAGGGCCGGGAGAATTATAGATCAATTGGAGGCCGCAGGTATAGTTGGCCCTTTTGAAGGTAGTAAGGCCCGTCAGGTGCTTGTACCCGATGTTTATGCCTTGGATCAACTTTTGAACAATGAAAGTGCTTAGAAGGTACCGTTACAAATATAAATAGCAAAAAATGAAAATTAAATTATCCCTATTCCTATTGATAATATTATCTACTTCAATGGCTATGGCCCAAAACGCTGCAAAGGCCAAATCGTTGTTGGATGAAGTGTATAACAAGGTAACAAGTTATGACAATATCTTTGTAGACTTTAAGTACAGCCTTCATAACGAGGAGGCCAACATAAATACGGAAACACGGGGGGATGTAACCATGCAGGGCGATAAGTATTTGTTCAATTATCTGGGGTCCAAGCAACTGTACGATGGAAAAAAGGTATATACCGTTGTTCCTGAAAATGAAGAGGTGACCATTGAGGATAAATTGGATGATGAAAATACTATTACGCCATCCAAAATGCTTACTTTTTATAAGCAGGGACACAATTATGCCTGGGATATTTTACAAAATATCCAGGGAAGGAAAATACAATTTGTGAAGCTGACACCGATCGATACCAATTCTGAAATCAAATCTATTTTGTTGGGCATAGATGTGGAGACCAAACATATCTATAAGCTTATCGAAACCGGGAGGAACGGTACAAAAACGACCATTACTGTTAATTCTTTTAAAATTGACCAGCCTTTATCCAAAACCTTATTTACTTTTGACGAGAACAAGTATAAGGATGATGGGTACTACATCATAAGAAATTAGACATTGAGAATTCTAGACCGGTATATATTATCGAGGTTCCTCTTTAATTTTATCAGTTCGTTCGTAATACTGATGTTTATCTTCGTATTTCAAACGATCTGGTTGTTTATTGACGATTTTGCAGGTAAGGGCCTGGATATTTTCATAATCGGAAAATTCCTGTTTTACCTTATGCCCAACCTGATGGAACGCGTAATTCCCTTAACGGTATTGCTTTCTTCCATTCTCACCTTTGGTACCTTTGCGGAGAATTATGAATTTGCGGCCATGAAGGCCTCCGGTATTTCCTTACAGCGGGCCATGTTGCCACTTATTATTTTTGTTACATTTTTAGGTGGGGTCACTTTTTATTTTGCCAATAATATTATTCCTATTTCCGAGCAAAAAATTTACAATTTAAGAAGGAATATTGCAAAGGTGAAGCCGGCGGCCATTATTACAGAGGGAGTATTCAGTGATTTGGAAGGTACCGATATGAATATGAAGGTAGACCGTAAATATGGAGAAAACGATCGATTTTTGGAAAATGTCATCATTCATGAAAAATCCAAAACAAAGGTAAATACCACGGTAATCAAGGCCAGATCCGGAGAACTTATCAGCAGTGAGGATTCGGATATTTTACAGTTGGTATTAAAGGACGGGCACTATTATTTGGACGTGACCACTAAAAATAACAAGGACAGGAAGAAAAATCCGTTTACCAAGGCCAATTTTAAGACCTATACCATTAACAAGGACCTGTCGGACCTTAACGATGTAGATCTGGACGAGGAACGGGATGTAAGTACGGACAAGATGAAGAATATTTCCCGATTGACAAAGGATATAGACTCCCTAAAGAAGGACAATGTTAAATTGGTCACTGCATTTTCCAAGAATATTACAGGAAGAATGGGTGCTTTCATACCCTTAAAAAAGCCCGATTCCCTTACCCAAATTACCATCGACAAAAAAAAGAGGGAAATGGATTCTTTGGGTACCAAGAGGGATACGGATAGTATATTGGCCATCTTTCCCTCATGGCACCAGACCCAGATTTTAAGTTCGGCAAAGAGCTCCGTTTCCAATATTGTTACAAGTATTCAGGGCAAGAAAAACGAGCTTCAAATAAAATACAAGATATACCGGCTCCATATTTTATCGCTCCATAAAAAATACGCCTTGGCATTGTCCTGTATTATTTTGTTCTTTGTCGGGGCCCCTTTGGGTGCCATTATAAGAAAGGGCGGTTTGGGCCTGCCCATGGTTATCGCAATTATCCTGTTCCTAACGTATTATTTTATAGGGGTATTTGCGGGAAATTATGCCAAGGAGGGGAATATTCATCCTATCATAGGGGCATGGCTCTCTACATTAATAATGTTACCTTTAGGTGTATTCCTGACCAGAAGGGCCACGGCGGACAAAGGATTGATGTCTTTTGGGAGCATATTGGATTATATTAAGGGCGTATTTAAGAAGAAAGATAAAATTGCTGTAACATGACAACAAAAGTTGAAAAGACCATTACGCTAAATACCATAGAGGAGGCCATTGAGGATATAAGGCAGGGCAAGGTTATTATTGTGGTGGATGATGAAAATAGGGAGAACGAAGGGGATTTCCTGGCCGCAGCAGAATTGGCAACACCGGAACTGATCAATTTTATGGCCACCCATGGCAGGGGGCTTATATGTGCCCCCCTTACCGAAGGTAGGTGCAAGGAATTGGGGCTGCACATGATGGTCCATAACAATACCGATCCTATGGAAACAGCCTTTACCGTTTCGGTGGATTTAAGGGGCCATGGGGTTAGCACGGGCATTTCTGCGGCAGATCGGGCAAGTACCGTTAAGGCGTTGACGGATACAAATATCAAGGCCCACGATCTGGGAAGACCGGGACATATCTTTCCATTGGTGGCCAAGGAAGGTGGGGTATTGAGAAGAACGGGACATACCGAAGCAGCCATTGATTTTGCCCGTTTGGCAGGTCTAAAGCCTGCCGGGGTAATCGTAGAGATAATGAACGAGGACGGTTCTATGGCCCGATTGCCGGAATTGATGAAAGTGGCCGGGACATTTGATCTGAAAATTGTGTCCATTGAGGCCTTGATCGCCTATCGTATGGAACATGATAGCCTGATCCGTAAAAAGGAAGATTTTGATATTGTTACCAGATTTGGCGAATTTAGGTTGAGGGCCTATCAACAGACCACCAATAATCAGGTACATTTGGCATTGACCAAGGGAACTTGGGATAAAAACGAAAAGGTCCTTGCCAGAATCAATTCTACTTTGATCAACAATGATATTTTAGGTACCCTTACCAACAACCCGGATAAGAAATTGGAGGACATGTTCAAAGCCATCAACGAAGAAGGCAAAGGGGCGATAGTCTTTATAAACCAGGAATCCGGATCCCTGAACCTTTTGGGCCGATTGGGAGAACTTAAGGAATTACAAAAGCAAGGTATATACAAGGCGCCCAAAGTGGATATGGATGCCAAGGATTTTGGTGTTGGGGCCCAAATTCTGCACGATTTGGATATTGCCAAAATTAGGCTGTTGAGCAATTCCAACCATACCAAAAGAGTGGGTATTGTAGGTTACGGACTCGAAATCGTGGAATACGTAACGTATTAAGGGCAACAAGTTTATTGGGAAATAATAAATGCCGAAGAAAATGGGTCTTCGGCATTTTATTTTTACAGAATAGTTGGAATTTACAAGGGTCTTACCCAGATGTTCCTGAACTGTGTTTTGTTGCCGTGGTCCTGTAACGAAAGTACATCATCCCCATGGGCAGAAGGGTAGTTGTGCAGGCCGGTATAATAGGTGTTGCCATTGATCTCCACATTATTTTGTACCAGGACACCATTGTGAAGCACCGTAATCTTTGCCTTGGCATCCAGACGACCGTCCTTTTTAAATCTGGGTGCCGTATAGATGATATCGTATGTGTTCCACTCCAAAGGGCCGCGCATAGCGTTTACCAAGGGAGCATGGTCCTTGTAAATACTGGCTGCTTGGCCGTTCCTGTAGGTGCGATTATTGTATGAATCCAATATTTGAAGTTCATATCTGTTCTGCAAGAACAATCCGCTATTGCCCCTACCCTGGCTATGGCCTTCCACTACATCCGGAGCACTAAACTCAATGTGTATCTGACAATCCCCAAACTTCATTTTTGTACTTATCCCCCCGGTTCCCGGAACCACTTCAAAATGGTCGTTATCCACTATTTTCCATGGAGCGGCCAGGGTATTGTCCTTCTGGCTCACCCATTGGTCCAGGTTACTGCCATCAAATAAAATAATGGCATCGGAAGGGGCATCCCCCAAAGTTTTTGCAGGGGTCACCACACCTACTTCAGGCTCCCATATTTCCGTCATTTCAGGTTTCATAGGCATGGGGGATACTTCCGGGGGAATACCGGTGTGCTTGTTTTGGGCCCCAATTTGCATTGATAGCGGAATTGTAAAAATACAGCTAAGGAAAGTCTTGGAATTCATATGAATAATGGATTTAATGGTAATTTTTTTCATTTTTAAATATAGTTATAATACTTAAATTTACATATCAATATATTCATATCCTAGTTAAGTTAAAGTTGTTATGTAACATGGCCCTATGGACATAGCTACTTCCCCATATCCAGTTCCAGTTCCCCGCCTTTTATCAATTGCGAGTGTCCAATGGTATAACCATTTAAAGCTTTATTATCCAAGCGGGCCTCTCTAACGGACCATTGGTCCATTCCCTTTTTATTGGCCTTTATCGTAAACTTTTTACCGGTATAATAATCAGGATGAAGATGTATTTCAATTTTGTCAAATACAGGACTTCCCAATTCATAGACCGGATCATTTTCGGTTCCCCCGTTCATTTGAAAAAGCCCCATTTTCATTAATACGGCCAAACTTCCCATTAGTCCCTGGTCTTCATCACCATTATAACCGGTAGAAGGGGAAAGTCCGCCAAATACCTTGTCCACAATCTTTCGGGACCAATATTGTGTTAGATCGGGCCTGTCCAACAGATTGAATATGAATGCCGTTTGTATGGAGGGTTGGTTCCCGTAATTAATGGGAATGCGTCTATATTCCGGATGGAGTTCCTGTGCGTGGGAATTTCCTGCCGTGAACCCCAGCTTTTCTGCCGCTTCGAACTGGGCATTCAGTTTTTCAACGGCCTTTGGCTTACCACCCATTAGGTCTGCCAGACCGTTAATGTCATGGGGTACGAACCATGTAGATTGGGCTCCGTTGGATTCTATAAAACCGTGTTGGTGTACGTAAGGGTCATAATCTTCCAGCCAAGCTCCGTCCACATTCTTTGGTCTCATCCAACCCAAGCTCTTATCGAACACATTTTTGTAATTGTAGGAACGCTGTAAAAACAGTTCATAGTCTTCCTTGTGCCCAAGTTTTTTGGCCAATTGTGCCAAGGTCCAATCCTGATAAGCGTATTCCATGGTCAGGCTGGCCCCGTCCTGGTGTCCGCCAAATCTGCCCTCAGGTATCGGATAAGGGACATAGCCATCATTCAAGTAATATTTAAATCCACCACCAAGCGCGGTCTTATGTTCATAACCTGCCTTTTCCATGATCCCGCCCGGCATATGGTTCTTCTTCAATGCCCCGTAGATGGATTCCAGATCTTCCTTGATAATTCCCTTCTGTATGGCACTGACAATAAAGGGAGTGGACGAGGCACCGGTCATAACATAGGTGTAATTGCCTCCCGAAGGTCCGCGTGGGACCAAACCGCCATCCCGATAATATTGCATTAGGGAATGTACAAAATCTTCCATAATATCGGGATAGACCAACCCCCAAAGGGTATTGATGGTCCATTGTGCCCCCCAAAAGGAGTCCGAATTATAATGGTTGAACTTAGGTTTTCCAGTAGTATCCAGTGGTATCTGTCCTATTCTAAAGTGTTCTCCCGTGTTATCGGGATAGGCCCCGTTAATATCGTTTATAACCCTTCTGCCCTGAAGGGCGTGCCATAGATCTGTATAAAATCTACGTTGCTGTGTTTCAGGCCCCCCTTCAATCTTAATTCTGCCAAGGAAAGTGTTCCATTCCTCTTTGGATTCGTCCACCACCTTCTGAAAATCCCAATGGTCCAGTTCCGAATCCATATTGATCCGGGCATTTTCGGCAGAAGTATAGGATATACTTGCTTTCATTAACACATTGCGGTTTTTTTCATCTGTGAAGACCAAATAATTGCCTGTTTCGGGATCCTGGGAAATAGCTCTGATCTCCGAATTTAATTCTACTTTAAAAAATAGTTTAAAGGGTTTGGGCCGTCTAATTGTAGGGGTCATTTCCAGTTCTCCCGAAAGGGTAGTGTTTCCTGTTTTTTCCAAGCTACCGTTTACATTTTTATTGGGTCCCAAAAGGGTATTAAGGTTGAAAAGTATGGCCGGACTTCCATTTTTGGGAAAAGAATATTTGTGGAAGCCCACTCTTTTTGTACTGCTGAGCTCTACAGATATTCCCTGTCGCAACAGCTCTACATAGTGATAGCCGGGCGAAACCTTCTCCTGCCCGTGATTAAATTTGGAATAGAAATCTTTGTATATGGAAGTCTCGTTTTCCGGGCCAATACTTACCGGCATTACGGAAAGTCCGGAAATCTGCCAACCGTGTATATGGCTAAATCCTTTAATGGTATCTGTTTTGTATCTATAGCCGCTGCCCCAGGCACCGTCGATTGCTGTGTCCGGACTTAAATTCACCATGCCAAAGGGTCTTGAGGCGGAGGAAAAGAAGAACCATCTGGAGTTTTCGGAATCGAGATGTGGATATACCAGGTCAACCACATCTGTGGATCTTGGATTCTGTGGTGTTGGTGCTTCCTGACATGAATAAAAAGATGAAATGGTAAGTAAAAGAAGAAAATAAAGGGATACTTGATCTAATTTCATTTGGTTGGCTTTAAGCTTAACAATAATAACTCAATATTTGGAGGTATCAATACTATTTTGTATAACATTTGCCATTTTTTTGGCCCTGGCTTCTACCTCCTCTCCACTCCATCCCAATTTGATAAGACAGGATATATTGCGTCCTACCCAATGATCTGATTTTGAAAAGTTGGACGAATTATAATTTGGCAAGCCATTTTTTAACTCTTGGGAAAAATTGCCCAGACCATTAAGATCTTTTAAATGCTCCCATTTCCGGTAATAATGCCAATTGTTATCGAACCAATAAAAACAGGCATCCACACCGTTTTCTGCAAATGCTTTAATGGTCTTTTTGGCCAAATCTTGAGTGGGAAGAAAAAAGCTTAGGAAGGAATAGTTCTCTATTCCGTGTTCCGGAACCCTTCTGAAACCAATCCCTGGAATTTTTTCCAGGGCGGAACGAATGATGGAATAATTCCTTTTCTGGATGGCAATAAAATCGTCCAAACGTTCAATTTGGGCAAGGCCTACGGCAGCGTGCAGTTCGGATATGCGATAATTGTAGCCCAAAATAGGATGTTTCTCCGCTCCCCTATCCGTGCCAATATGATCATGGCCGTGGTCGGAATATTGGTCGGCACTTTTATAAAAGTCCCCGTTGTTGGTGATTACGGCACCCCCTTCCCCGCAGGTAATGGTCTTGACATAGTCGAACGAAAAACAACCCAGATCCCCATAACTTCCCAAAGGTTTGCCTTCATAGCTACCGCCAATGGCCTGGCAGGCATCTTCCAAAAGAATTAGTCCATGCTTTTTGCATATCGTTCTTAGAGGTGCCAGATCTGCCATGGATCCGCACATATGTACGGGCATCACTACTTTGGTCTTATCGGTTATTGCCTTCTCAACGGCAAGAGGATCCAGGGTAAGCGTATCGTCCACATCCACCAGGATGGGAATGGCCCCAACGGAGAGGACCGCTTCAAAGCTGGCTACAAAGGTAAATGTGGGCAATATAACTTCATCCCCGGCACCTACCTTGGCACAGGCCAATGCCACTGTCAAGGCTGCGGTACCACTGCTCACCAACTGTGCGTGGTTTACTTGCATTCGTTTTTCCAGGGCCAGTTCCAATTCTTTTGCTTTCCAATGGCCGTTCCTCATGCCATCAAACCCATACCGCATTAACACTCCTGAATCCATAACATCATTGATCTGTTTCCGTTCCAAATCCCCAAAAAGTTCAAATCCTGGCATACTTTAAATATTTATTTATGATTTTTATTTGATTTTAGTACATGACAAAATTCAATTTGGCAAGATTTCCCTCAATTTTTGTCCCCGACCCTAAAGGGTGGAATTGAGGAAAATCAGGCTCCCTTTAGGGTTTGGGATAAAACGGATTTTCCGAGAAACCTAGTTAAAACAATTTTTGTCATGTACTTAGAT
>CBFGWQ010000123.1:0-11703 GCA_965652575.1 uncultured Arenibacter sp.
CCAAAACCATTTAAGGCCCAAAAAACGATAACCATCCAATATGCCGAGGCATAACTCGTAGCCCAGTTCATAAGGACCGAGAGAATGCCCCCCAGGACAATCATGCGACGGGCCCCAAATTTATCCGCCAAATTGCCATTGATAAACTGGCCTATTCCATAAGCCCAAAGCATTGCAGCACCTGCCCATCCCACATTTTGTTTGGTAACATCAAATTCCAATGCCAAACCTTGTATGGCCCAGCCAAAATTCTGTCGGCCCGTATAAAAAAACAGGTAACAAAACATAACGGCAAATAACATCCTCCATTGGTAATTCCTGAAATCCCGCTGGACACTTCTATTAAAGCCCATTTATAATTGCGGATTTAAGGATACCCTGAACCAATCCTGTTTTTTTGCTTCGGTCACTGCTTCCTCCAAATTCTCCAACCTATAAGGTGGACTCACCAATTCTTCAAAAGGGAATTGCCCCAGATTGCGTTCCAAAAAGGCAATAGCTTCGTCCAAATGCCAAGGGGCATAGTTATGAACTCCTTTTATACCTATACATTTTCGGATAATTTGTTCTCCTGTAATTCCCAGTTCCGAATCCGGATGTACCAACCCCACCAGGACATACTCCCCCCCTGGCCGCAGCAAGTCCATTCCCTGGGGAATCAACTCCTTAACCCCGGCGACCTCGAAAACCACATCCGCCCCATGTCCAATCCGGTCCTTTACCAGTTTTTTGACATTTTGGGGATTCCCGGCATCGACAGGAATTGCGCCAAACCTTCCAATAACATCTAAACGATCTGTATTGACTTCCAAGCAAAAAATTTGGGAAACTCCCATTTCCTTTAGAAGTGCGCAGGCATATATTCCCAGAAGTCCACCACCCTGAACCACTGCCTTATTGGGCTTTATTTTAATTTGGGAAACGGCATTGACCATGGTGGCAAGGGCGCAATTGGCTGGAGCTACCAAACTATTACTTAATGCCTGTGGCACCTTCACCATGTGCGTACCCTTTCTGATATGGATAATTGTGGAATAACACCCATTGAGACCACTACCTTTATGTATAGAGGCATGTCCATATTTAAAAAGTTGATCACATTTCTCCGGAAGGCCATATTCCGTACAGCAGGGACAATTTCCACAACTATCGGCTATGGACCAAGTTACCCGATCGCCTATGGCAAAGCCCGGACGGTCTTTGATATCAATAATTTCCCCTACGGCCTCATGGCCAAGGATACAGGGAACATCTTCCTTTCTTTTTCCTTCAATGGTATGCAGATCGGAACCACAAATGGTGGCCATCACAATTTTCACCAAAGCTTCGCCTGCATTCAATTTAATTGCCAGTTCTTTCCTTTCAAGATCAAAAGGCTTCCCTGTTCCATGAAAAACCTGAAACTCCGTATCCAAAAATTTATCCTTTGCCATGATGTAACTAGATTTTGACAATAGAAGCACCCTATGGGGTACCTTCCCAAAATGAGTTAGTCCCTATTCCCCGGACATGGGGCCTAAGAATGGGCAATAAAACTTATAACTTGCAGAAAAGCTTATTCCCAATATTATTAAATGATTTTCAAAATATTAAAACGCACTACCCCGATGGTCCCCATTTTATGTGTCGACCAAATTGTGGCATATGGTCTACATTAATCCGAACTTTGAAGGTTCCATTTTATGGCCGCCAATCCTCCTCCGATGAACGACATGATAACGAAAAAGTAAAATAGATTGTCCCAACCGTAATATTCATTGATGGCCACCACTATAAAACCGGAGAACATCTGTCCCACGGACCCCATTCCATTAATAATGCCTGCTGCCATGGCCGCCCCCTTAGTGCCCCCTACATCCATGGAGCCGGCAGTACAGATAAGGGAATCCGGCCCGTAAGTGGCTATACCTATAAGGGCGATACTGATAATGGTCGCTATTTTCCCGTAGGGAACCATATAAGGATGTGCAAGGCAGGCTAGCCCCAATCCTATCATCATTAGGGATACCGTACTAAACCTATTGGATTTAAAGATCTTATCCGAACTATATCCCGCCAAAATAACCCCAAAAAATCCTATCAATTCATAAACCGAAGACATATAACCCGCATCACTGACCCCATAATGCAAAGCCTTTTCCAAATAAACGGGCAACCAGAAAAGAAAGGCGTAACGTGTCATCTTAAGGATCATATAGCAGCTGGAATATATCCATAGGGAACTATTCCTTAATAACAGCCCCAATATCTTAAGTTTTTCTGCCTTGGCCCCTCCTTCAAAATCGTACTTATTCTCCACTATTTTGGGCAACCCAACATCCTGTGGGTTATTCCTGGTGAACAAAAGGTATAAAATGGCAATGACAAAAAGAATCAATGAAGGGAAAATAAACCCTCTTTTCCAACCCAGTTCCGAAAGGAACTCCATATCAAAAGCGGCATAAGTGGCAAAGATAGTAGCCAAAAAGCCCCCCGTAACATAACAGGTGGACCACCAGGACATTACTATACCGCGCTCGGTCCGTCTGAACCATGGGGTCATATTCTTTATCAACCCGCTCCAACCTGTAGATTGCCCATAGCCATTAACCGCGATCAGAAAAATAATTACCCCTGCAGAAAAGGTCATCCCAAGAAATAAATTTCCAACTGCGGCCAGAAACAAACCTACGGTAACTACCTTCCTAGGTCCAAAAGTATCTGATAAATACCCATTTACGAATTGCCCAATGGTATATACCAAACTGTACACAAAAATAATGGAAGCATAATCGGAATTGTCCAGTCCCAAATCGGTCTCCATGGAACTCCAGGCAACCGATAGGTTTTTCCTTCCAAAATAGAAGCCTGCATAGGCAAGCCAAGTAAGTACAAATATTCTTCTCCTCCAATACTTCTGGTCTATGGTTAAACTCATGGTCGGTATTTATTATTTTATTCCATTTAAAATTAGAAATTCTATCCCTAATAACTTAGTTTGCTTGTAAATATCATCCGTTCCAAGGAACCGGTGGCCTCACTTAAGCCCTATTTTGGAAAGGGATACAAAACCTATTGCCCTTGGATTAAAACAATAGAATTATGACTTTTATTGGCAAGACTGTTTGTCCCTAATCATCTAGCTTCCAAAAAACCTATTCGGACCAGATATTCCTCCAACACCTTTAAAAAATCCTCCATGTCCCTATAATCGATCTGTCCTATATTGGATATCCTGAACGTATCATAGTTGTTCACCTTACCTGGATAAATGGTAAACCCCCGCTCGAAGAAAAAATCGTGCATTTCATCAAAATCATATTTATCGTTCTTAGGCTCAATGATAGAGGTTATTATTTTGGAGTGATGTTCCCTGTCTATCAAATACTCCAATCCCATTTTTTCTATCCCGCTAAGAAGGGTTTCCCAGGATTTGGCGTATCGGGCATAACGTTTCCCAACCGTTTCCTCCTTGGTTTCGATTATTGCCTGCTTCAGGGCATAAAAAGTTTGGACCGGAGGGGTAAACCTGGTCTGGTGTGTTTTTTCAAAATAGGCATACTGGGCAAACAAGTTTAAATACAGGTTGCGCATAGGAATGGATTCGGTTGCCAACAACGCTTTTTTATTACATATAGCAAAACCTATTCCTGCCATTCCCTGAATGTTCTTATTGGAACTGGCCGCCAGATAATCAATGTTCATGGCCTTCATATCTACCGGAATAGCTGCAAAACCGCTCATGGAGTCTACTATAAAACTAATATTATAGGTAGCGCACAATTTCCCTACCGCCATAATATCGTTCAGCAAACCTGTGGTGGTCTCATGATGGATCATGGCCAGATGCGTCAATCCCTTTTCAGACTTGACTACCTCTTCCAGAACCTTTATATCTATAGGGGCTATGGACGAGGATTCAAAAACTACCGTATCCAACTTGTATATTTTGGCTATCTGGCACATACGTTTGCCATAGGCGCCGTTATCTATGATAAGGATACGGCCATTTTCCGGAACTACGGAGCTCAATATGGCCTCTACCGTAGCCGTCCCCGAACCGCCGAACAGAACGGTGGCATAGTCCCCGGGGTCTCCCACAAATTTGGTGATCTCAGTGGCACAGTATTCCATAAGGTCCCCGAACTCTTTTTCCCTTGGACAGATATCGGTAACGACCTGGGCCAATTTCACGGAATCCGTAGTAGTTGCCGGACCGGGATTGAGCAACACATTTCTTTTTATTTGCATTTCGTACTTTTCGATTAAGATTTTTAATTTACTTGAACAGTCTTATAATTATTGATACCGTAACCTAGGCAATATCCCATGGCAAGGAATAAGTCTTCACATAGGTATATCCTTTCATGGTCTCTATGACCCCTTCCTTGTATCCCAGGCCGGAATCCTTCACCCCTCCAAAAGGTGTCCATTCCAGACGGTAACTGGGGGCTTCGTTTACATTTACCGTACCGGTATCCAATTCGGTAATGACCCGCTGAATGGACGGCCAATGATTGCTTACTACCCCACCGGAAAGACCATATGGGGTATCATTGGCAATGTCTATGGCCTCGTCCAAAGTTTTGAACCGGATTATTGGCGCTACGGGCCCAAAGGTCTCCTTGGCCACCACTTCATGGGCATTTTGCACATGGTCCAAAACCGTGGGGGCATAAAGGGCACCATCGCGTTTATGTCCGGCCAATAGTACCGCACCATTATCAATGGCGTCCTGGACACGGGATTCCATCTCCTTTGCGGATTCTTCGGTAATAACGGTCCCCATATCGTTTTCGGCATCATAGGGATCCCCATATTTCAAGGCTTTGACACGGGCGGTCAACTTGGCGGCATAATCATCCGCTATACTTTCATGGACCAAAATTCTTCTGATAGCGGTACAACGCTGGGCCGAATTTTTAAAGGTTCCGGACATGGTAACTTCGACTGCCTCATCAATATCCGCATCCTCAAGTACCAATAATGCAGAACTTCCACCAAGTTCCAATACCAATTTTTTATATCCTGCCCTGGAAGCAATTATTTTTCCTACCTTACTCCCTCCGGTAAAGGAAACCATGGTTATGTCCGGATGTACGGTCATCATTTCTGCCGTTGCCTGAACATCCGCCCCATTGATGACATTCAACATATTGGGGGGCAGACCACAGTCCAGGGCCAACTGTGCAAAATAGTAAGCTGACAAGGGAGTTTTTTCAGATGGTTTCAAGACCACTGTATTGTTGGTTGCGATGGCCGGAGCTATTTTGTGCACCACTTGGTTCATAGGATGGTTAAAGGGCGTTATACAACTGATAAGTCCCAGGGGAACCCTTGTTGTATAGATCCTTCTTGGCTTACCGTTTTTGGAAACATCACAGGGAAATACCTGAGAGTCGTCATCCAGAGCCTTCATGGCCGAAAATCGCAGCACGTCGGAAACCCTACTGGCCTCATAACGCGTATCCTTTAGACAAAGTCCGGTTTCATCGGTAATCATCCTGCTCACCTCATCTACCCGTTCCTCCAGAGTATCCGCTATTTTGTTCAGTATATCGTAACGTTCGTAACGGGTAAGGTTAATTTTGGTATTCTTGGTATCCGTCAACACCTTGTCCAAGGTTTTTGTATCCAAGGAAGCCACCCTGCCCACCTGCTTTTTGGTGTAGGGATTATATATATCTATCCATTCGCCGGTTTTCACCTGATTTCCATTAATTATACTTCCAAATTCTATCATAGTATTGCTTTTAATGGTTTAGTTAGAGAATCCGTTGCTCAGGAAATGGAACAAATCGAAATTCCTACTTTTGCCGGACGCTAATTTCCCACTGTATTCCGCGTTCAATTTTTTATTGAATATCATGGGCACTTCTTGACAGTGTTCCCCTCCATGCGAACGCAGACCTTCCTTGACCTTATCCAATTCATGCCAATCCGGAGTTCTACCGATAGTGGTCGCGGCATCTGCCAATACTACCAAGTCCCCGATCCTATCCCCCGGAAGTTCATATTCCTCAACGGCTTCGGCGTTGGTAAGTACCTTTTCTATTCCATCCAGGGACAACAAATACTCCTTGGCCGACTGCAATTGGGATTTATCCTCCAAATACAAAGTACCATATCCGCCCAGGGCCCCGTGATGTACCACATAGGGATCGGTAATGGGCAATATTACCCTCGATTTAATATTTTGGGCATCCAAAAGCTGTTCTATAAACTGCACTTTAGGACTGCCATCCGGATTGGTCTTAGCTTCCATACCATGATCGGCGGTTACCCCGATAATAGCACCCAACTTGTCCAACTCACCCAACCAAAGGTCTATTTTGGATAAAAAATCATTGGCATCCGGACTTCCCGGCGCGTATTTATGTTGCACAAAATCCGTAGTCGTTAAATACATTACATCAAAATGTTCGCGCTTTAACAATTTGGCACCGGCCTCAATGCAATACACGGAAATATAGGGATCATAAATCCCCGGTCTTTCCTTGCCCATTAATCCCTCTTCCACATTGTCTATACCGTTCTCCTCAACAGAGGCCTGATCGGCAAATTCGGCAGAAAAACAAATGCCGTCCAAATTGTGGGCAAGCATTTTTCGCAACTTGTCCTTGGCGGTCACTACGGCCACTTTTCTACCATTTTTACTTAATTCGGACAAAATGGTGGGTACTTTTAGATACTTCGGATCGTTCATCATTACCTCCTGCTGCAGCTCGGTATCCCAATAAAAATTACCACATATTCCGTTCACCTTTGGCGTTACCCCTGTAACAATGGCCATATTGTTCGGATTGGTAAAAGAAGGTATCACGCTCTTTACCATTCCCATGGAACCTTCCCTTATAAAACGTTGTAAATTGGGCATTACCTCCTTGGCACCTTCATAGTAAGGGTAAGAGGTTCCGTCCATACATATTCCAATAATGGTCCGTTTTTGTTCAGGGTAATTTCTACTGTTAATGTTCATGTTCTAAAATATCTTTTGAGTTTATCATTAATTTTGCACTAAAGTACAAAAATTATACTAATAGGATAATTAATTACAAAAAATAAATAATACTTGACTAAAGACAAGGAGCTCATAATTGTCCTATAAAAATCGATTTAGTATCGGGAGAAACTATTAACTAAAAATTATAATATCGTTAGCCAAACACTAAATTGACGTGACTTCGATTTATATTTAATTATTAATGAGTGATTATTATAATTTTGTCCGGTCCGAGCGAATCCCGATAGATTCTATCGGGAGAGACCTCAATTTAAAGATATAGCTGTCAAAAAAGCCTCTCGACTCCGCTCGAGAGACCGTAGCATTTTTTTTAATTTACACGAAATCAATGTATTGAAAATATTTTATGCCGAACTCACATTAATTAAAAATTATAATATCGTTAGCCAAACACTAAATTGATAATATAAACGACATTTTCTTCCGTTAGGAGTAAGCCTCCTTTATCCTACTGGATATAAAAAATCCCCACTTTTTAAACAAAACGGGGGCTTTAAAATTTTATAGGATCATATCATCTATTAATTAATCAACCCAAAAGCTCTTGGCAGCCATAATGAAAGTTCAGGAACATAGGTAAGGATCAATAATACGGCGGTCATTGCCGCCAATAATGGCATTAACGGTTTGATTACTTTTGTAACCGGTACCTGGGCAACACCACTGCCCACAAAGAGTAAGGTACCAACAGGAGGGGTACATACCCCTATGCACAAATTTAAAACGATGACCATCCCAAATTGTACCGGGTGCATCCCCATGGCCATAACTACCGGCAAGAATATAGGTGTAAAAATAAGCACAGCCGGGGTCATATCCATAAACGTGCCTACCACCAGCAAGGTAATGTTTATAAAAAGAAGTACCAATAAAGGATTTTTAACAGATTCCAAAAGAAAGCCCGTTAATGATTGGGGAATGGACTCGAACGAAAACAACCAGGACATGGCCATGGACGTGGAGATCAAGAACATTACTATAGCGGTGGTCTTGGCACTCCGTAAAAGGATTGGCCTAAAATCACTGAACTTTAGCTCCTTGTTCACAAATCCGAGCAAAACGGCATAGACAACCGCAATGGCCGCAGCCTCGGTTGCCGTAAAAATTCCGGCTACAATTCCCCCAACTACGATTACCAAGAGGGTAAGGCTAAGAATAGCATTTTTAAAATCGCGGAACAACTTTTTAAAACCCACTCTTTCTTCCTTGGGCAAGCCTTTTTTTCTGGCATAAAAATACACCATCATCATAATGGCGAGCCCGACCAAAATTCCGGGTATATACCCCGCAATAAACAATGCGGCTACCGAAGCGGTACCGCCACTTGCCAGGGCGAAAATTATCAATACATTACTGGGCGGAATTAAAAGACCGGTGGTTGATGAACTAATATTTACGGCCGCACTAAATTCCCTGGGGTAACCGTCATTGGCCATCTTTTCCGTAAGGGTACTCCCAATGGCCGATGCCGCTGCTATGGCCGAACCCGAAATGGCCCCGAACAACATGGCGGAAATAATATTGACATAGGCCAATCCTCCCGGTAAGCTTCCTATGAGCGATTTTGCAAAGTCGATCAGGCGGTTTGCAATACCTCCCCGGTTCATGATTTCTCCAGCTAAGATAAAGAAGGGTATGGCCAATAAAGCAAAATTATCGATCCCGGTGGTCATTCGCTGGCTAACTGTAGTAGTAGCGGGCATATAGGCTATATTGATCAATAAGGTAATCGTAGTGGATATCCCTATGGCATAGGCCACAGGTACGCCATAGGCCAACAAGCCCATAAAACTAATAAACAATACTAGGATACTTATGGTTTCAATACTCATTGTTGTTGGCGTTAAAGGTTATTTTAATGTGGTATACGGAAAAGAAAATGATGATAAGGCCACAAATGGGCACTATGGCATAAACATAGCCAAGCGGGACCAACAATGCAGGGGACAACTGTCCCAACATTAAGGTGGTGTACACCAAATTGCCCCCTCCGATCACCATAATGACCAAGGCGAAAACAGCCATTACTACCTGGATTACCCTGTGTCTTCTTTTTTGTTTGTCGGCCGGAAGTTTGGACAACAAAAAATCCATGGAAAGATGGCCCTCTTTTTGCCCATTGATATAGGCAGCGCCCAAAACCGTTAACCAGATCAATGAAAATCTGGCAAATTCTTCGGTGAAAGAACTGGATTGGCCCACTACATATCTGGAAACTACCTGCCAAACCACATCCAGTACCAAGAGACTAAAAATCAGGACCAGCAACCCTTCAATGGCCTTATTCAATATTCTGTACGTTGTCTGCATTATTGATTGTTGATTTGGTCGATTATTATTTTCATTTTTGGGTCCTTCTTCAATTCTTCCAAAATGGGCTTGGTTTTTTCTACGAAGGGACTTTTATCAGGGTTATAGATCTGTACATTGGCCTTTTCCAGGATTTCCATACCTTCCTCTACGGTTTCCTGCCAATAAACTTTTTGTTTTTTTACACTTTCTTTGGCCGCATCCTGCAACCACCCTTTTTCCTCATCGTTCAAAGTATCCCAAAACTTGGTCCCTACTACAACAACATCGGGTACCATACTGTGTTGGTCGAGCGTATAAAATTTACACACTTCATAGTGATTGGAGGTCACAAAGGAAGGAACATTGTTCTCCGCTCCGTCTACCACCCGTTGCTGTAAAGCGGTATATAGCTCTCCATAGGCCATTGGGGTTGCGGATCCGCCCAGGCCGTTTACCATGTTCACGGCCATTTGGTCGTTCATCACCCTAATCTTCTTGCCCTTTAAATCTTCCGGTGTTTTTATAAATCCGTCCAAGGTATAGAAGCTTCTACTCCCGGCATCATAAAAACAGAGCCCACGCAGCAGATATTCGCTGCCCCCTTCCAGGAGTTCCTTTCCTATAGGTCCTTCCAATACGTTAAACATATGTTCCCTGTCCCTAAATAAATAAGGAACTCCCAAAACCCTGTATTCCGGTGAAAAACTGGACATGGAGGCCGCACTTACTTTGGTCATGGCCACACTGCCTATCTGCAATAATTCCAACACCTCCCGTTCCGTACCCAACTGGCCATCGGGAAATATCTTGATCTGCAACTTTCCTCCCGATTTTTCGTGAAGCGCCTCCTGCATGGCCAATATACCTTTATGCACCGGGTGGGTTATTGGCAGGGAATGGGCAAAAAACAAGGTTTTGTGATCTGTAATATCTGCACAGGAATATAAGCCCAAACATGCCAAAACACCAATCGTAATAACTAATTTTCCCATTAGGAGCTTATAAACCTGCATATACATTATTTTACTTGCACGTTAACGTTAACGTAATCCATCTTTAAATTCTAATTACAAACCTTAAAAATACTCTTTTTTTAAAATTTAACAACAATTCTCAACAATAATAGCAATTTACCCGCCTCTTCATCAACAAATAGACCCCTATCTTACCAATTTATTAATCCAGTGCGGGCAACATCTCCCTAATGCCCTTTTCCAACCCATAAAGCTCGGCCATACCAACGGCCCTTCCGATCAGCGAATAGCCCGAGTAGAATTCGTCTTTCCTCTTTTTATCATCCAACAAAACATGTCCATGATCTGGCCTGATGGGTATGGCCACCTCCCCATTTCCGCTTTCATGTCTCTTTAATTGCTCCCTAACGATTTCCAACATTATTTTTGACATAGATATTGATCCATCCAAATGGGCCGCTTCGTAAAAGCTACCGTTTTCTTCCCTGGACACATTCCTTAAATGTAAAAAATGTATTTGCGGCCCAAAATCCCTGATCATTTGAAGAAGGTCATTGGAATCTACGGCGCCCAACGAACCGGAGCAAAAGGTTAATCCGTTACTCGGAGACGGAATACAATCCAAAATATACTTTAAATCCTCATAGGTCGAGGCAATTCGCGGAATTCCAAAAACGGGAAACGGCGGATCATCCGGATGAAGGGCCATTTTTATGCCCAATTTTTCGGCGACCGGAATTACTGTCTTTAAAAAATAAGCCAGATTTTCCCTAAGTACCGGTTTTTCTATTTTACCAACTTCCTCCAAGGTGGCCTTAAAATCAGAAAGTGGAATAGCCTCCTTGGAACCGGGCATCCCTGCCAGTATAGCATTTTTTAGATCAACACGCCCTCGTTCGTCCAAGGCATGGTAATACTTTTCGGCCTTATGGACCATTTCATCGCTATATATCCCTGTCGCCCTATTTCTTTGTAAAATGAACAAGTCAAATGCGGCAATGGCCACGGGGTCGTACAATAAACTTATGGCCCCGGTTGGAAGTACATAATTTAAATTGGTACGGGTCCAATCTATCATCTGCATAAAATTATAGCAGACCACCCTAATGTTGTTTTCTGCCAAATTCTTAAGGGTATCAATATAATTCCGTATATAGAGGTCCCTTTCCGGAAGACCATATTTAATGGCTTTGTGTATATTGACACTTTCCACCACCGACCATTCCAGGCCATTGGACTCTATTTCCTCCCGGACACCCCTGATAACTTCAGAAGACCAAACTTCTCCAATAGGTACTTGATGGCATGCCGTAACCACACCATCAACACCCAACTCCCTAATATCCTTTAGGGACACTCCAAAATTGGGTCCGAACCACCTAAGTGTTTTTTTTAAATATTTCAATTGAGCGCGTTATTGGTACGTTATTTTTT
>CBFGWQ010000124.1:0-11691 GCA_965652575.1 uncultured Arenibacter sp.
CTTGTCGAGGAATTCAGGTTCAAAATCCCTGCCTACCGGCCAGAGGTGGACTGCTATTGCCGGTCAGGAATGTAATTTCATTGTACATGAAGAGTAGTTTGGTCAATCATTTTAATATCGACGAACGGGTTCACCTTGTTGTCGTTGGTCGGCCGTCATGTACTGTTTTAAGGTTTGGCGTCGGTATCGGCATGTTCTACACTAAGGCCTGGGCCCGTTTTTATAACGGTTTTGTTAAAAGTTGTTTTCCACCTCTGCAGCTTCCAGCATGAGGTAGTGCAGGTCCGTATTCTTGACGAACGGCTTTAACAGGCCACTTCCCGGGCCGTACATGGCCAGTTCCACGTAATCGGCGGAATGTTGCATACTGATCCAGCCTACGGAGTTGTGCTGCCCCTGGATCTCCGCCAATGCCTTATAAGGCAGGTGTTTGGAGTTGTATAGCCCCTCTTCAGGCTCCAGGGCATCGTAATAGGCCAAAAGGGTCTTGGCCTCATCGTCGGTCGGGGAAAAACCGTTGGCGTAATCAATGCGTTCCTTTACGGTATTTATTGATGTTTCCTTTCCGATTCCGTTGAGGATCCATTCGTTGGTATGTTTGTAGTTTTGGATCGAGTCAAAATGGTCATTGGCATATTTGCCATAGATGATCCCGGGGTTGGCATTGCCATGGTCCGTGGTAATGATCACAAGGGTTTCCCCGTCCTCCTCGGCAAAATCGATGGCCGTTTTTATGGCTTCGTCAAAGGCTACCTGATCGTAGAGCAACCCGGCAATGTCGTTCCCATGTGCGGCCCAGTCCACTTTTCCGCCCTCGACCTGAAGCACGAACCCTTCGATGTGGTCCTTCATGGCCCTGATGGCCTTTTGGGTCATTTCGGCCAAGCTTGGGGTATTCCCCAAAAGTTCCCGGTTGTTCTCCCGATCCTTGGAGTAGGGGAGGCCTTCTTCGGAAAATACCCCCAGAATGGGCTTGTCATTGGCAACGGACAACATTTCTTTTCGGGTACGGACTACTTGATACCCCTTTTCTGAAAAAGTGGTATACATATCTTTTTTGTCCTTTCGCTTTTCGGCGGAAAAATATTCGTTGCCACCGCCCATCATCACGTCAAACCCCAGTTTTAGATATTTTTCGGCGATGGCCGCCTGGTCGTTCCGTGATTTTTGGTTTACGCAAAAGCCCGCGGGGGTAGCGTGGGTAATGGGTACGGTGGTGACACAGCCTGCCTTTTTTCCCGCTAATTTGAACTTTTGCCAGATTGGAAGATGGGCTTCCCCGTTGACCCCAATGTTAATTGCCCCGTTCTTAATCCTTGTCCCTCCTCCCCAGGACGAGCTGGCCGCTGCCGAATCGGTCACGATGGAACTGGCCGAAGCCATGTCCATAAGGGCGCGCGATACCTTATTGTTACGGTAAAGCCCCAGCCAATTGCTCTCCTTCCCTGTTTTTCTGCTGAGGTACAGATCGGCCATGTTAAGGGTGCCGGTACTCATTCCGTCACTGACGAGCATGATGATGTTCCTGGCCTTTTTGTTTTTCATGGGCATGTTAAGATTGGATGCCCTTATGGAATCAAAGGGAGTAAACAATGAGGCCCCCAAAGCGGTAAGGGTACCGTTCCTGAAAAAATTCCTTCTGTTCATATTTTTCTTGTTTTTATATGGGTTTTGTTTCCGTTCATTTAATGGAGAAGGCCTCACAGTCAACAAGGATGTAATTAAAGTGTTCCACGTTATCCTTATTGAGCTTTAGGCTACCTGTAACCGTTATGATGTCGTCGGTCTTGAAGTTGGGTTTGGATTTGAGCTGAATTTCTACTGCCGTTTCCGGTCCTCCATTTCCACAAAAGAAGCAAGAGGCCAATGGATTTTTAGATAGAACAAACAGTTGCCCGTTTGGGTCCATGTCCAAAAAGTATCCCGTTATTGAAACTTTTTTGCCTTCAAGCCGGGACATTTCCTTGCTGAATTCCGGATATAAAAAATTGGAATCATAAGCGGCAAAATATTTTTCGGTATAGCTTATTTTGGCAAGGTCGTCCCATGTAAGGTCTACCTGCCCCATGGCACTCACTGAAATGAGCATCGATAGTGTGTAAAAAAAATTATTTTTCATCACTTATAATCTTTGAGATATTCATTTTTAATAAGGGAAGGATGGCCAATAGAATGGAAGTCACCGATATGGCCATCACCATAAACAGGGTTTGTAGCATTTGGTTAGCAGAAAATGTCAAGAAGATATCTTGCTGGAACCGGGATTTAAAAATTCCGATGATCAAATGCAGCCCGATCTGTGAAAACAGAAAACCGAGAAGCAAGGAAGTCAAAACCATTAAAATACCTTCATAGGCTACAATACGGACCAGTTGAAAATTACTTGCCCCATAGGTACGCATTAAGGCAAGATCAAAGGCGCGTTCCCTGACCATTTTATATAGACCGATAAAAATGGTCATGCAGGAAATAAGAAGGATGATATAGGCAATCCATGAAATCGCTTTAACCCCGATACCCGTAAAATGGAATAACCTTTCCAGTTGATATTTGGGCAAGGCCGCTTGCATATCGGTATTTTCATTGATCTTTCTTGGCAGGGTCATAAAACCCATGGGATTTCTAAAGGAAAGCAATATGGAGGTTATTTTTCTGTCGTCTACTTTGTGCAAATGGGATGCTTCATTAAGTTCGTGTTCCCCATGTCCTTCTTCCTTTTCGCCATGATGGTGTACGTTCCAAATACTTTCCAGATCGGTGTAAATAAGCCTGTCGATCACCTTATACGTGGGCTTGTAAATACCAACTACCTTAAAGGATTCGCTATGCTCTTCTACCGAATTTTCGGTCAAGCCGTGGGAACTTAAAAAGGTATCGCCCAATCTTAAGCCCGATTTTTGAGCTACATTATATCCTAAAACCGCCTCCATAGGGTTTTTCATCTCCCTTCCTTCCAGAAGTTCCGCACTATAAATTTTTGCAAAATCCAGGGTAGAGCCTACAATACGATACCCCTTGAAATTATCGCCATAGGAAATGGGTACGGCCTCCTTTACCAATGGATCCTTGGCCAGTTCTTCCACTGAGGAATAAGGAATGTTCCCCGTTGGATTATCTATATGCAAAACCGAAGAAAGCACCAATTGCAAAGGGCTGCCCTTGGCACCCACCACCATTTCCACATTGCCCGAACCATTTTCAAATTGATCCTGTACGGATGTATCCAATTGTTGTATTCCCAACAATAGACCTATACTTATAGATAGGGAAAATATACCAAGAAAGGTATATAACGGCTTATGGATGAGGTTTTTAATGCTTATTTTCCAGTTGTTCATAACGAAATCACATTTTTAAATGCGGGTTTTATACGCATATCATGGGTAATGACCACCAAGTTTGCCCGATTTTTATCGGCTTGTCGTTGTAACAATTGCAGCACGGAATTACAATTTTCATCATCTAAACTGGATGTGGGCTCATCGGCCAGGATAAGCTGTGGGCCATGTATTACGCCCATAGCGATCGCCAAACGCTGTAGTTGCCCTTCACTAAGCTTGTTTACCTTGTTTTTTTTGGTTTCGGATAAATTTAATTGTTCCAACAGGGCATTGATTGCAGAAGTATTGATGGATTTTTTGCTAAAAAAAAGGCGTGCCTGTAAATTCTCGAAAACGTTTAAAGACCTAATGGCATGGCTCTTTTGAAATACGAGTCCCATATTTTGCCCTCTGAATGTATCCAATTGCGAATGGGATAGGGAATTGATCTGAGTGTCACCGATCATCACCTTTCCGCTGACAGGCCTTAAAAGACCGGCCAAAAGGTGGAGAAGGGTAGTCTTGCCTATACCCGATTTCCCCAAAATGAGCAGGCTTTCACCGGTATTCAAAGCGATGTCGGGAAAGTGGAGCATTTCGCCCTTTCTGTCATATCTGAAGTTAAGATCGTTTGTGCGTACCATATTTTTATTCATTGTATATGGGGATAGGCCATTGGTCTTTCTGTTCCAACAATCCGTTTTTCCATAGTTCCACCTCCATATCGGTAAGGAGGCAATGTTCCAGTTCTTTTACGATCCTATCCTTCTCCAGATATTGGCCGATAAAGACCAATTCAATTTTTCTGTCCCCGTACAAAGCATCCCATCCCGATTCTATTTGTTCTTTATTTTCAACAAAAGCAGCATAGTTGATTCGTTCGCCAAAGGACATGGAGGCCCACCATATCCCGGCGGGATCTACCTTGCAAGAACCCCCTGCCGAACTCCATACCAAGGCCTGGTCGGGGCGCGAGGCCAGCCAGAACAATCCCTTACTGCGTATGATGTTCCGAGGGAACCGATGGTTGACATAGTCCAGGAAACGTTCGGCATGAAAGGGCCTTTTGCCCTTAAAGACCGTTGACCCGATACCGTATTCCTCGGTTTCAGGAGTGTGTTCGTTTTCTAGTTCTTTTATCCAGCCAGTAGAGGCCTCTGCCTTTTCATAATCAAAAAGCCCTGTATGGATAACTTCGCCCAGGGGTACATTGCTTTCTTTGGCAGGGATGATACGCGCCTCGGGGTTCAGTTTTTGAAGGATGGCGTACAGCTCCTTGAGCTGTTCTTCCGTAACAAGATCCACTTTGTTCAGGACTATGACGTTGGCGAATTCCACTTGATCGGTGAGCAGGTTTACAATGGTCCGGTTATCCCCTTCCATGTCCGTCAAAGCTCTTGTTACAAGGTAATCGGGACTGGAAAAATCCTTTAGGAAATTGAAGGCGTCCACTACGGTGACCATGGTATCTATATAACTGAACCTGCTCAGGTCAATGGTGCCATCGGCACTCTCGAAGGTAAAGGTCTGGGCCACGGGAATGGGCTCGCTAATGCCCGTACTCTCTATCAACAGGTAATCGAACCTGTTTTGGGAAGCCAGCCGTTCCACCTCTACCATCAGGTCTTCCCGAAGGGTACAGCAGATACAGCCGTTGCTCATTTCCACCAACTTTTCCTCGGTACGGGAGAGCGTATTCTGGTTTTCCACCAATTGGGCGTCTATGTTTACCTCGCTCATATCGTTAACAATAACGGCCACTTTCAATCCCTCCTTATTATGCAGGATATGGTTGAGCAAAGTAGTCTTACCGGCTCCTAAAAAGCCGCTGAGTACGGTTACGGGGAGTTTTTTCATTCGAATAAATTTATGTGATCTGTTAATAATAAGTTTATCAAAAAACCCGCCTGAACGACCGGTAGGGCAAATAGGGGATACCGAAGTCTCGGGACAACCGCTCGGTTCCCCTCCCGCTTCAGGGAAATGTAGGGAATGCTGAAAAGCGTTCCGGTTATATTGTGTCGGAACTGTAGGTCATCTGTCTTTATCATAACTTTGGCTATCATGGTTTTCATCCTTCAAGATTTGCAGTTGGTATGATTACCGGTTGATCGTAGCAGTTTCCAGTTCACAAAATGGGCCACTGAGACCAAAATGGCCCCCATTACGGTATTTGCCGTTTCCCATATTTCATTGAAATCGATCCTGCCCAGGACGATTAAGGCAAAACCACAGGCCGCAATGAGCAAAGGCTTGATTTTGTAATGCGCCTTTTTATAGCTTGGCCAAAGGGAGACAAAGACAAATATTACGCCTATTCCAACAAACGACCACTCAATAAAGGGGTGGTGTAAAAAATGGAGGCTTGCCAAAGAGGAGAATGACAACACAATTGGAACAGCAGCACAGTGAACGGCACAGATAAGGGAACTGGATAGGGCAATGATATCATATGTTAGGTATTTTATTTTCATCCATTTAAATTTTTGTAATTATTTAAAAATAAGATAATTAAAAAATTGAGAACGTATGTAACCGCTACGCTCTCACATTAAAAATTTTAAACATTGCCTTTTGTAAAGTAATTTTTAAAATTTATTAATGCTTGTTTCATGTGTTAATATTTATTGTTTTTCAAATGTCATATGTAACATCCAAATAATCATTTCGCCGTGTGACAAAATCTTTAGTCATGGATGTTTCATTTTAATCTATTGTTTTGAAACAATCCTTTGTTAAATATTTGCTTGGTTTTAATCGATCAATATTCCTTTTTGTTGGGTCGTTCCCTGTATCACAAAGTTCAACAGCATATTGATGGTGGTGGACTTGCCCGCGCCGTTGGCCCCGAGCAGACATAAGATCTCCCCTTCCTTTACCGAAAGGGATAGCTTGTCCACGGCCATAAAATCGCCGAATTTCTTGGTCAGGTCGTTCGTTGTTATCATAATTGTTCCGTTAAAATGTTCTTTCCCGGCATTATATCGTACTATTTTAAAACCCTTCGATGCCAAATTCAATGTAATAATGGAAATCCAGGTCATGTGTTGTATTTCTATACACTACGCCATAGTAATAGTCCCCGTTTTTCCATGCTTTTTCACCATCAATGGGATTGGGATCCGGGACATTGTAATCGTTTGCCCCACCGATGACAAATTCCGGGCCTGTTCTGGCATAGCCCCCTATTTCCGCATCATACGGGAAGTTGGTGAAAGTGAACACTTCCTCATTTCCTTGGTGTTGGTGGATGTCATATACAATGGCCTTGGAAAAATCTATATCGTCCACAGTTTCTGGATAATGGCCAAGTGCCTTGTCTATGAGCAGCAGGTACATGATCCCATCCCCTTTGACATTTTTTATGTTTACTTGGGAAAGCAAAGTGTCGTTTTTTACAAATGTTTCGTTCCCAAAATCATCATTATCGTAGTAGTCATAGAACGGAACGTCACCTTGTTTACCATTTTTATAGACATTGAAGATCCGAACTTGGGGATCCACTGGCAGGTTTTCGGGCAAGATCAGTGAAATATTTCTTGTATCTTCCAATACCTCCCCATTTTGGTCATTTACTATGATCACAAAATCATACTCCCCTTCGGCGGCATCTTCGGGAACATTGAAGTGTTTGTGCACATTGGTGTTCTTTATGCCCTTATATTCATCCCAGACCACTTCATGGGACCATGAGTGGGAATACGTTCCATTGCTTCGTTGCAGTATCCTTATTTGGATATCTTCGATCCTGTCCCCTGCAACTACATCCATTTCAAAATGGAAGTCCCTGCCGATTACACCGACCTCGTTGTTTCCAGTCCCGATCTCTACATTTTCTATGGCCGGTATGTCAAGAATGATTTCGTTATCATCATCATTGTTACAGGATGCAAATAATAATATTAGGGCAATGGCCGATAGTAGTAAAAAACTTTGCCTATTTAAACTAATTATTTTCATGGTTTTGATTTATTCTACAATTTTTATATCGACCGATGTCCTGCTCTGCCAGCCTGTTTTGTCCGTTACCGAATAGGAGCAATGGTAGTCTCCGGTATCCGCACCGTTGGGGATGGTTACCGCGATGTTGATCTCGTAAGAGGTTACATTGTTGCCTTCAATGGAAAAATTTTCCATGTAGATCAAAGGGTTTACCGGATCTTTTTTGGGTCCTAACATGCAGGTGGCCCCTTGGTCGTCATGGGTATGGTGGTCAAAATTATGGTGGAGGTCCAGGCTATATGAAGCCAAGGCCCTGTTATCGGTTACCATGGCCCTGAACCGGTAGGTTTCCCCCCGTACCAGCTCTACGCAGGTTTGGGGGAAGCCTCCATCATAATTGACCGTTATCGTAGGTTTTTCTTCGTCTTTGTCCACACTGTCATCGCTGGAGCAGGCCCAAAAAGCCGTTAGGATAAAAGCGAAAAAAGCGAATTTTGATAATCTGATCATCTAAAAAAAATTATTCGGTTACGTCAAGATGACTTTCGTGTTCAACGATGTTGCCTTCCTCATCCTCCACGATGAACGAAATATGGTATTCCCCTGCGGGAGCGGTTGCCGGCACATCGATATGTTTGTGGAATTCCGCTTCGGTCTGTCCGTGAAAGCCTTCCGAATACACTTCCTCAAAATGCCATTCCACTTCCCCTTCGCCAACGGTAATACCATGCCCATGGATGTCTACCGTAATGTTGTGGATCCCGTGGACGGCATGGACCATGAACTCGGCATGGAAATCATTACCGCGAACAACAGAGGTGTCTATGGAAATTTCACTTAAGGCGATAGGATCCAAAATATCGATATGTCCCTCAATTTCGGTGCTGTTGCCCAGCTCGTCCGTTACAGTCAATGTAATATGGTATTCCCCTGCGGGAATATTGGAGGGAACGTCAATGTGCTCATGAAATACAGGATTCATCACCAAATAAGCGCTATCCGTAAAGGTTTGCCCATAATCCCATTCTACTTGGCCTTCTCCCGGGCTTAGGTCATGCGCATGGATGTCCAAAGTGATACTGCTCACCAAAGCCTCCGCGCTTATTTCGGCCTCAAAATGAATGTCCGATCCCTTGTAGGCAACCCGTTCCGTTGAATGGCTACTGCCTTCCCCATATTCAAAATTGGAAATTAACGGCGCATTGAGCGTTGGGCTACCATCATCATCACTGCTACACGATTGTAAAATAATACCTGTAAAGGCAATGATTGCTAAAAATTTAAAATTTGACTTCATAATGTTTAATTTAAATGATTACTATTTAGTTATTAATTGTTATTGTTTTTAAAAAGGTACCGTAAGGGACAATGAAATGTTCCTACCGGCTTCCGGTACATCTATAAGCCTGTAAAAACTGGTATGGTCGTAATATTCGGTGTTGAACACATTGTTCAGTTTGATGCGCAATTGGGCCCGTTTTTCCCCTCCCAAAAGTGGGATCCCTGTGGTTGCCGAAATATTGAACGCTTGATAGCCTTCCGTTTTTTCCTCGGGCGGGACAATGTCGTTTTGGGCGGCCGTTATCCTAAGATCGGCCATGATCCGTGGCGATTCAAAAATGAGGAGATCCTTGAACCGATAACTTGCGGAAAACAACCCGGAAAGGGGAGGGGCAAAAGGAAGCGTAAAATCCTTTTTAGGGCCGCTCGTCTGTTGGGAGAGTACATATTCCACGGAGGCATCCAAGCGGAGGGCATCGGTTACATTGGTGCCGATCCATGCCTCGCCCCCGTACCTGATCACCTTGCTCTGTGTGTATTCATAGATCTGAAGGGTCTCATAATAATTGGGAGTGGGGTTGAGGTAAATGAAATTTTCAAAAAAGTTGATAAAAGGACTTATTCCCAGATTGAACTTTTCTGAGGAATGGGCCACATCCAGGTCCAATTGGTAGGACTGCTCAGGATCCAGTTCGATGTTCCCCCGTTCGTATCTGTACATATGATAGTTTACCCCGTCCGAGGCCAGTTCGTTGGCCAGGGGCATCCTGAAACTTTTTCCCAGATTGATCTTATAAGTGGTGTTCTTTTTAACGTAGCTCAGACCAATGGAGCTGCTGAAATTACCAAATTCCAAGTTTCTGTCCCGGGCCCGCTGCAAGTATACGCGGGAAGTGGTCCCGTCAGCATTTTCTATCGGGGTCCGGTGCCAATCAAAATGCGAACTGGTATCCACAAGGCCCACATCGTACCGTATACCCCCTAGAAAATGTAGGTTTTCGTGTATTTTGAAATGGTCAAAAATAAATGTCCCCACAGTAAATCGGTCGTATTCCGGAATCAAAAAGCCCCATCCGCCAATATTGTTGTCCTGATATTCGGCATTGATGCCAAAGACCAGATCATGCCCAACATTGGGCCGATAGCTGTCCTTGAGGTTCAAGGAATAGGTGTTTTTGGTAAAGACCCTTTCCCTGCTGTTGGGCGGTGTGGGCATATGCCCATGTGGCACGGGTTCCGAATGTTCCTCCCTTTGGTTGTTCTGGTAGCCTAAATCCAATTGAATGGTATGTTCCCCTTTGTAGAATATGGTGTTGTTGGTGATCTTAAAATGGTTTACTTTGTGAAAGGGCAGGTCCACATCCCTGCTGGAACCGTCGTAATCGATGGATGAGTTCCTTACCTCTAGCCCATGGGCATTGGCAAAAAAGCCGTTTTTGGCGTTCACATTGCTGAAAAAGGTCTCGGATTTTATGTGATCGGACACAAAACCGATGCTGAAACTCGCATTGGCTTCCATGCCGGCCGTGTTTCTCAAATTATTTTCATGCAGTTTAAAAATGTAGTTCTCATAGTTAATTTGGTCCGTGGGGACTTTGTAGTCGCCATAGTCCCGGTAGGTCAACCTTCCTTTGTAGAACCACTTTTCTTTCCGCGTATGTACCCCGGCGGAAATACCCAATAGCCCATTGTTGGTCTCGCCCAAAAGGTTTATATCCCCTCCGAACGAGTTTGGTGCAGGAATTTTTTGGGGCTGGATGTCCACGACACCGGCAATGGCATCGGAACCGTATAGCAAAGAGGCCGGTCCTTTTATGATCTGAATATCCTCTATTCCATACTGGTCTATTTCCAGGCCATGGTCGCTGCCCCATTGTTGTGCTTCATGTTTTATTCCGTTCTGTACCACGCTCACCCTGTTGAAGCCCAATCCCCGTATTACCGGTTTGGATTGTCCGGAACCAATAGTAATAGTGCTTACTCCGGGGATTTTTTTCAGCGTCTGCATAAGGCTGTTTTCCCGGTTTACCTCTAAAAATTCTTTGGAGACCTGATGTGATACCGTTGGAAGTTCCTGGACTTTTCTTTGTGCAGTTTTACCGTATACCTCCACTTCCTCAAGATTAGTGGTAGACTCGTCCAGAAAAACCTTCACCTCTTCCATTTCCGGTCCTACCCTGACGGTAACTGTTTTGGAAGAGCGGCCAATGTGCGATATGATAAAGGTATGGGAACCTCCAACCACATTTTTTATGGCAAATTCTCCGTTTACTGACGAAATTGCAGATAGGTCTTTGCTTATGATATTGGCGCCTTCAATGGGCTCTAAGGTGCTTGCATTTATCACGGACCCTTTTACTTCATAGGATTCCTGTGCAACGGCAATGGAGCATAGACTAAAATATAGCCATGCACCCAGTATTTTATAAAACATAATGGGAAACTATAAGATTTGAACAATTGTCCTAGTGTCCTGTCAACCCTAATAGTAGCATTGACATGACACTTGGGAAAGGACCGTTACAAAACCTATACATATAATTTATACGGGAAGAGCCTGAAATGAATGGTAGTCCGGCGCCTTTACCCGATAACCAATTGTAATATAAAATTCAATTGGGGACGGCAGTGGGGGTTCTTATACCAAAGACATTCTCATTTATCCGGTATTTATTCCGTATAATGCTGATTTAACGATTCAACGGATCGGACTCTTAATGGATTAAAATGTATAGGAAAACTTGGGCAGTCTCTTATAGTAGGGAAGGAGGGGGGCGTGAAAAGAGTTGGCCTGTGGCAATAGTACTTGAGACAATGAAATGGTAGTTTTCGATTATCCCTTTCTGAAAAACTGGTTCGGTATTTACAATTGTGAACTCCTGTAGTTCAGGAGCAAGTGCCGGAGTCAGGTTATTCGAAACGGCATGGTCACAAATAGTACAATGAATGGCATGGTCCTTGTCATCCGTATGGGACAGCACATGAAGTCCTACCATTTTCATAGAAAGGAAAAGGGCAAGGAACAGATAGGTGATGCTATTTTTTAAACGGCTGTTTTTCATCAGGTACAAACTTACCAAAATAAACAAAAGAACCTGTTAATATATTCTTAATAAAAGTGAATATCCTTGATTGTCTTTGACCCGCA
>CBFGWQ010000125.1:0-11609 GCA_965652575.1 uncultured Arenibacter sp.
CTCGAGGATAGTCGGTTTCAAGAAATTTTTTATTTTACGACTTCCCGTAGAATAATGGTGCATTTATTAGTACGATTATAGGTGCGGGGCAATCTAAAATTAATCTATTTTGTTAGTAAACTATTTTATACCTCCAAAGGCCCCAAAACACATGTTCTTGTGCAATATCTCTACCTTGCCGAAGCCTAGCTTTTTCATAAGGTCCAGCTGATAGTTCATGGATCTGGGGGAATCCTCCTTGTCCACATAATCCAACACTTTTTTTCTATAATCCTTTCCACCCAATTCCTCCAAATAGTCCCCATATCTTTCCCAGGTATATTCATTGAGTATTTCGCTGTCCTGGGCAATCAGGTCCGAAATCATAAAACAACCTCCCGGTTTTAGCAGGCCATAAATTTTTTTAAAGGTATTTTCCCAGTCTTGGTCGTCCCTTAAATGGTGCAGTACAGCACCTGCCAAAATGATATCGAAATGGTTTTCCTTTAGGGATACTTCCCTAACATCTCCCTTTACCAAGTGCACCTTTTTACTGGTTTCTTTGGACACCCTTTCGAAGGCCCTGTCCAACATAGGGCCACTAAGGTCTACCAGAGTGCATTCCAGGTTGGGGAGCTTGGAGAGCATTTTTAAGGAATAGTTGCCGGCACCACATCCAATGTCCAATAATTGCGTTGCATTGGGGGCAATTCTTTTGGCCGCTTCGGTAATCAGTTCCAATGAGATTTTGGCGTCGATAGTGGTAAGCTGGCCAGTGTCCAAATTGGAGAAACGTTCCACATCATTATCGAACCGTTCCCTGATTTCTTCTATGCTGGATTTTTTCATTTCTTGTAATATATAATTATTTTCTTATGATTCGGACAATACCATTATCTTTTCCCAGACACTATCGCTGACCGGCATCCCGTTCTTAAGGTTTTCTTCCCTGGTAAGGGCACTCCTTTCCCCGGGATAGTAGATAGTGTCTCCGGGCTGCATGGGTTCTACATCTTGGGTATATTCAATAATTTCATTTAATAGTTTTTCCTGCAATTGCTTGTCCTTAAAAACTTCCTGGTAAATGCAGAGGTATACCTGCGATATCCCCGTTTCAAAATCTTTTTGTCCTACCTTATAGGTAGAATTCCCGGCAGACAAAAGGGTGGCCAACATATCCAAAATTATGGATAGGGCAGAACCTTTCCAATAGCCGATGGGCAGGCCGCGTTCCTTTAGCGTAATTTTCTCGGGATCGTTGGATAGTTCGTCATTATCGTCCCACCCCCCTGGGAAGGGAAGTTTTTTGCCCCTAAGTTTATAGTCGTTGATCTTTCCAAAAGCGAACTGGGAAATGGCCATGTCCAATACTACATTTCCTCCCTCCTTGGGAATGGAGATTATGAAGGGGTTGTTGCCAATTCGGCTGTCCTTACCGCCCCAAGGCGGCATATTGGGCTGGGTATTCGTAAATAGGATGGAAATACAGCCCGCATCGGCTGCCAAATTTCCATAGGTGCCGCCTCGCATCCAATGATTTGTATTGCGCAATGCCACTAGGCCCATGCCGTGTGTTTTGGCCAATTCCACGGCCCGGTGGGTACATTTGGCAGCATTGATGATCCCTGGGCCATAATTCCCGTCCCAACGTTCAATACTGCCAAAAGATTCCACTTTTTCAGCTTCGGCATCAATTTTAACGCTGCCGTTTTCCACATATTCCAAAAATAGGGGAACGCGGTTTATTCCATGGGAATTTACTCCTGCCAGGGTGCTCTCGGTATAGGTCCGGGCCAAGAGAAAAGCCTTTTCATGCGGAAACCTGTATTTTAGGAATAGTTGGTACAGGACATCCTGCATATGTTGGGAGGTAATTTGCATGATCTTTTATTTTTTAAACATAAAATATACCGCTAATATTAAAAAGATAAAGGAAATGATGTGGTTCAACCTGAAGGTTTCTGTTTTGAATACGATTAACGTAAACACTGCGAAAACTATCAACGTTATAACTTCCTGTATTACCTTTAGTTGAATCAATGTAAAGGGCCCGCCATGTTCTTTAAACCCTATTCTATTTGCCGGTACTTGAAACACATATTCAAAGAGGGCAATTCCCCAACTTATGAGGATGATGGAAATCAATCCTAGTTTTCCGAACCATTTTAGTTCGGAAAATTTTAAATGGCCATACCAGGCAATAATCATAAATGAATTGCTTAAAATTAGTAGCCCGATTGTTAAAACTGCTTTCATTTTAATATTAATTGTTTCGTTTGGTACAATTTGTTAGGACCTTGGGACCGGTCAAATATTTGCTCTGGACTGATTCTGAAGCCGTGGGTCTTTGGATTTGATCAAAACGGGTCTGTTCTCCATTACTTCCGTAATTCTCTCCAAAGTCTCTACCTCCAACCTGTGCATGGCTTCATGGGTATAAAAGGTTAAATGGGGCAGAAGGATGACATTGTCCATCCCATACAATCTTTTTAGCGGATGATCCTTTTGGTTCAAGGGTTCCAAGCTGTAGACGTCAAGTCCGGCACCGGCAATTTGCTTTTTCTCCAGGGCGCCCAAAAGGGCCATTTCGTCCATCAAGGCTCCCCGGGCAGAATTGATTATTATGGCGTTTGGTTTCATTACCTCAAATTCCTTGGTCCCTATGAGGTGTTTGGTCTCCTTGTTCAAAACGGCATGAAGTGAAATAAAATCGCACTCTTTGATCATTTCCGTGAGGTCGTTATATTTCTGGATACCTTTTTTTGCCAATTCTTCTTTGGACTTGCCGGGGTCGTAACCAATAACTTTGGCCCTAAATCCCAAGCCTGCCATCCTGGCCATACTGCTTCCTATTTTACCACAACCAATGATACCCAACGTTTTTTCGGCAATATCCGATCCCAACCACTGCTGACTTGGCCAGACCCAAGCTTTGTTGTCCATCTGTTTTTGTAACAGGGGCAGCTTTTTGGCCAGCGCAATCATCATGGCAAATGCCCCTTCTGCTACGGTCTCCTCAGCGTATTCCGGAATATTGACCACTACTACGCCCCTTGCATTGGCGGCCGGAATATCTATGGCATCTATTCCTACCCCATACTTTATTATTGCTTTGAGTCTTTTCGCCGAATCCATGATTTTTTTGGTAATGGGGGTGTAGCACATTAATAGGATATCGCAATCTTCCAATTCCTTCATTAGGATTTCTTCCGATACCCCGTCCGGTAGCAATACCAGATCATGCCCTTTTTCTCTAAGTGTTTGGTCTATAAATGGAGTTTCCAGCTCCATATCGGTTCTTACTATTTTCATATGCAGATATTTATAGTTTTTTAGCGGTCATATGTAATTCGCATATCTTCATTTGAGTTTACGACCAAATTTTGGTCATGCCCATTTCATAAAATTAAAGGATCGGTATCTGTAAAACGGTAGTTTACAAGTTGAAATTGGCTATAAAAACAAATGTAAAAAAGCAGTGGGAATTAAATGTAGTATTCCGAAGAATGTTTTATTTCCTTTAGGACAAAGGTACTATTGAGAACACCGATATTTTCAATTTTGGAAAGTTTGGTCTTTACAAAATCATGGTATTCCTCCAGACTTCTGGTGTGGATCTTTAAGATAAAATCTACCTGTCCGGCCAAATGATAACATTCTTGTACCTCGTCCAAACCCTGTACCTGTGCCTCAAATTTTTCGATAAAGGCTTCATTGTGGTACCGCATGGATACTTGGCATATAACGGTTATGGACCGGTCTATCTGCTTTTTGTCCAATATGGCCACGTATTTTTTAATAACGCCTTGCCTTTCCAGCCTACGCACTCTTTCGTATACAGGGGAAGCCGTAAGATTGAGGATTGCCGCAATTTCCTTTGCCGTTTTTTTGGAATCCTTTTGCAAAATCCTTAGTATGGTAATATCGGTCATATCCAATTGCTCCATAGTAGTCAGAAAAATTACTTTTAAATGTCCATTTTTTTATATAAAAAAGTAAATATAACTTTTTATTATTTATGTAATAGTAATTATCACTTAATTAATTCTATTATTTACATATTAATATCGTATTTATTAATTTTGATAGTAATTAACACTTTTGTTGATTGGATTAAAACGATGTATTATGAAAGCAAAAGTTCTGGTAATCGGAGCCAATGGACAATTGGGATCTGTTCTTGTAAAGGAGTTACAGCACCATTATGGTTTGGACAATGTGGTAGCTTCGGATATACGGAAAGGGGATAATTTTAAGGGAATATTTGAAGGGTTGGATGCCACTGATAGGGTACAGTTGACAGAGGTGGTTTTAAGATATGGAATAACCCAGATCTATCATTTGGCGGCCATTTTGTCGGCCAAAGGAGAAGTGGATCCGTTGGCAACTTGGGACCTTAATATGAAGATGCTGTTCAATGTATTGGAAGTGTCCAGAATCCATGGATTGGATAAGGTGTTCTTTCCCAGTTCCATTGCCGTTTTTGGGGAGGATGCCCCTTGGGTGAACACACCTAACAAATCCTATCTGAACCCGGCAACCGTTTATGGAATGAGCAAGGCGGCCGGCGAACAATGGGCACAGTATTATTTTTTAAGATACGGTTTGGACGTTAGGTCCCTTCGTTATCCCGGGGTCATAGGATACCAATCCTTGCCAGGGGGGGGTACAACGGATTACGCCGTGGATATTTTTCACAAGGCCGTCTTGGAAGAGGAATTTGTCTGCTTCTTAAATGAGGATACTACCCTGCCCATGATCTTTATGGAAGACGCTATCAGGGCCACCTTGGAATTAATGGAGGCACCAAAGGAAGATATTAAAATAAGAACGGCCTATAACCTTGCGGGAAGTAGTTTTTCCCCAGCGGATATTGTAAAGGAAATCCGTAAATTCTATCCGGAGTTCAAAATAAGATATGAACCGGATTTCAGGCAGGATATTGCTGCCCGTTGGCCGAAATCCATAAACGACATTGAGGCAACCATGGATTGGGGGTGGAAACCGCAATACGATCTGGAAACGATTGCCCGGACCATGATCGAAAAACTACGGGAACAGTATGTGGCGCAGCAATAGTTGTATAGGGCCATTTAAACAAAACGGAATGCCCTGATCTAGGTTGGGCACTTAAAAAAATAATAGATATGTATTCAACGGTAAAAAACGCATTACAGGAAGAGCTTGAAGCAATTAGGGCAGAGGGACTCTATAAGGAGGAAAGAATAATAACAACACCGCAGGGGGCGGAGATCCAAACCACCAATACCGAGAATGTGCTTAATTTTTGTGCCAACAATTATTTGGGGCTCTCTGCCCATCCGGAAGTCATAAAGGCAGGTAAGGAGGCCATTGATACCCACGGGTATGGCCTATCCTCGGTCCGTTTTATTTGTGGTACCCAGGATATCCACAAGGAATTGGAACACAAGACCGCCGAATTTTTGGGAATGGAGGATTGCATCCTGTACGCTGCGGCCTTTGATGCAAATGGCGGCTTGTTCGAACCCATTCTTGGAGCTGAAGATGCTATTATTTCCGATGCCTTGAACCATGCTTCCATCATAGATGGAATAAGGTTGTGCAAGGCAAAACGCTTTAGGTATGAGCACAATTCCATGAAGGATTTGGAGGAACAACTAAAAGCGGCCCATGGCTCCCGAAGAATATTGATCGTGACCGATGGTTCCTTTTCAATGGACGGAACCATTGCACAATTGGATAAAATCTGCGATTTGGCGGATAAATATGGGGCCATGGTCATGATAGACGAATGTCACTCCACCGGCTTTTTAGGTGCCACCGGCCGCGGTTCCCATGAATATAGAAATGTAATGGGAAGGATAGATATCATTACCGGTACCTATGGTAAAGCCCTAGGGGGGGCCTCGGGAGGATTTACGGCGGCCAGAAAGGAAATTGTGGATATGCTAAGGCAACGTTCCAGGCCCTATTTGTTTTCCAACACCTTGGCACCGGCAATAGTTGGGGCTTCCATAAAAGTATTGGACCTTCTTTCTTCTTCCACTGCACTTAGGGATAAATTGGAGGCCAATACTACTTATTTTCGATCTGAAATGACTGCAGCCGGTTTCGATATCGTACCCGGAGACCATCCCATTGTTCCGGTAATGCTCTATGAGGCCCCACTGGCCCAGGAGTTTGCTGCCAAATTATTGGATGAGGGGATTTATGTGATCGGTTTTTTCTATCCGGTCGTTCCCAAGGGGAAAGCCAGAATTAGGGTACAATTGTCCGCAGCCCATGAACGGCACCATTTGGAAAAGGCAGTGGAGGCTTTTGTCAAAGTGGGGAGATCGCTAAAGGTAATTTAATGGTAATGACATTTTCATAGGATAAGCCCCGTGCATTACAAACTAGTGTCAAGTCAACGTTTAAATGACGGGTAAGGAATGATGGATCTTGAGTTGGGCCAAGGCGCAAAAAACGCACATAGCCGTAGCTACGTAAGGATTTTTGCAACGCAGGAGCGGCTCAAGAGACACATTAAATTTCCCGTAGGTTTAGGCTTGACTGGACACTAGGGTTAACGGGAAGCTAGCTGCCCTTGGGTTTGTTATACTAATGGAATTAATGGAGTAGGGGGCTAATCACCCAATATTTTGGTTTCAAATCCGTCGATACTCAAAGTATTTTTAGTTTCCCAATAGGCTTCAATTCCAGCCTTCCCCTTTTTTTCGGACCAGGAGTTGAGAACGTTTCGGTCCTCTTTAAAATCCATAAAAGGGACGGCAAAGCCACAAGATGTCTGTACCATATCTATATCCAGTTCAATAATCTGTCGGGAGCCGGTGTTTTCAGGGAATAGGTTTATATACTTATGGAATTCCATTTCCCTTTTGTGGTAGATTTTTGCCTGTCCATATAGTCTTAGTATCATTGGCTTTCCTTCAAATGCGCAGAACATGATCGTCATTCTATTGTTCTTTAATAAATGCGCTGCGGTTTCATTGCCGCTACCGGTTAGATTGAGCCATACAATTTTGTTTTTATCAAGGATTCTAAGGGAATCGGTTCCTTTTGGCGATACGTTCACCCTACCTTCGGAAGCCGCCGTGCCAACAAAAAATATTTTTTGTCTTTCAATGAATTCTTTCAATTCAGCTGTAATCGAATCTAATTGTTTTCCCATGTCTTAAAATTATGGTAGTACCGTACCTCCGGATTTAGATCAAATGGGGCCGAAGAATTTGATCCGCTATAAATTTACAAAACTTTCACCAGTGTCGTATCAATGCTATAGTGTCGTTAAAGTGGCCGTTATTTGTTATCAGGGCAAGGCATAAAAATGTTGCATGGCCCATGTATAACGATTATTGAGGTATTAAAACAATTTCAGCAGCTTCCGTCTTATTTATCTTGTTCCCTAAACTGAAAATTAAAATAAGAATGTTTAACTTTCAAAAAAAATAATAAAGAACCGAACCATGCATAAAAAAACGGCACTTACAGTATTTTCAGTGATATCCTTTTTAGGATTTTCCTACAGCTTAACGGCGCAAAATGCCCAACACGATCATACGCACCATGCGCATGAACATAATGATATGGCCCATCATCACCCGCATGGCCCAATGCCCTCGGATGAAATACCCAAGCAGGCAAAATTGATAACGGGCCAGGGGGAATTTGTTTTTTCATGGGACCAGGAATTAACAGCGGCCTTTCCTAAGGAGGCCCATCAATTTGAACCTGGAATGCACGGGGGATTTAACGAAGATCCCGAAACGGGCATTGTGTATACGGGAATACCTGGCTATGGACTATGTGCCATAAGCCCCGATTTAACAAAATGGACCACTCTTGGTTTCGACGAACGTTTAAAGGACAATATCCACGGTATCGTTTTCTTTGTCCATAAAGGGGAAAAATATTTGGCAGTGGCACAGGAGGGGAAAAGGGTTCTTGTACTTACCTTGGACGGAACGATCGTTAGTGAAATTTTGAAGCCTACCGGAAATGAATTCAAATTTGATGAAGCCAATGAGTTCTTCGGGTCAAAAGACAGTAATTTTGGGGTTACGGATGTTACCTATCTTAATGGTACCCTATATGTGGCCCATGGTTATTCGGCAGGGGATTTTGTAATGACAATAAAGGAGAAGAACGGTGTTTGGAGCTGGGGAAAACTGGCCTGGGGAGGAAAGGGGGATAAGCCCGGGCAGTTTCAGACCGCACATGGTATCTATGCCCATGAAAATCATATTCTCGTGGCCAATAGGGCAGCAGGGCAGGTAGTAAAGTTTACCAAGAAGGGCAAGTTTGTGGAAACTTTCAATGACATACCGGAAGGCAGTCTGGTATGTAATATCTCCTATGAAGCGGAGCATTACTTCTTAAATGCACTACAGGCCATAGGCGAACAAAAATCGGCACCTATCTATGTGCATTCCGGGGAGAAGTTACTTTCTACCGTAATCCCGGGAGATTTGGATATTCCTGTGCTAACCAATATCCATCAGGTTTGGCCGCATATTGTTACGGAAAACGGAGCCCAACAATTGTACCTTTTGGTCCATGGATGGAACAAAGGAAAATTTGCCGTCCTTAAAATGGAAAACTAATAAACTAAGGCCTCCTTAAAAACAGGGAGGCTTTTTTTTATCGATCGGCTACTTGATCGGGGTCAAAACAATATTGCGATAGGCCACATTACCGTGATCTCCCTGCAGGTAAATAGGCCCTGGACTTAGCACATCTGCTGACATAGCGCCACCGGTAGGCCCCCAAACGGGTTGATTGTCAATTATTTTTTTACCGTTAAAGATTACCGTCACGTGTCGGTCTACCAATGTAATATCGAACGTCTGCCATTCCCCGGCTGGTTTTTCGGCAGCTTCGCTTGGGGTAATACGGCTATATAGGGCACCCATATTATGGCTGTCCAACTCCTTGCCATAAGAATCCACTACCTGGATTTCGTAAAGTCCGCGTAGGTAAACACCACTATTGTTGCCTTCGGGGACCATGACTTCCAACTTTAGGTTAAAATCGCTAAAGTCCTGTTGGGTCCTGATATTGCCATAGGAAATATGTTCACCATCTTTTGGTTGTACGGGATCGTTGATAAGCATACCATCCACTACCTTAAAACCGTTGGACTTTTTAGGGTCTATTAATTTCCAGCCGCTCAGATCCTTCCCGTTGAACAATTTGATGGGTTTTTCAAATTTCAGTTTGGACAGATCGGGTGTATCCGGCATGGGAGGCATCCGTTTTCCGGTAAATTTTTTGGTGGACACTCCATTTCCGGACCTTTTGGGTCCGCTCATTGTACCCTCCAAGGTATCCCCGACCATTTTAATTTCCATGGTATAGGTTACCGTATGGCTCCGATCGGGACTTTTTTTAACCTGATAGGTACGGGTAACCACTAACGTATTTTCGTCTACCAAGTATACATTGGAAACGGGAACAACACTTCCCCCTATCCACAATAGTTCGGCATCCAAATACCCCTGTTCCTCATGTATTTTGAGCCAGCCTGCACCCCCATCTTCAATATCAAGGCCCCACATGCCCATAAAAGGGTTGGCCAAAAGTGGTGCAGTATTATTTGCCAAGCCGTTAACGACTATAAAAAGTAATGTAATAATAGTGGTTATAGGTTTCATTTTACTGGGATTTTAGTATGGTTATTGTATATCTCGATGAGATTTCCGATATCTATGGAAGATAATAAATTAATTAAAACGGGGATCCATTTCAACATTATAAATTAAACCAGGTTTTTGGGTGCCGATACTGTTGTGGTCCATTTCAATGGTCATAGTTGAAAAGGCTGTGCCAATTGCACAAAGTACACGTATATTTGGAATGTACCTTGGTTTTTAATCGAAAATAATTCCCCGACGCTCTGTTATGGGCCTGCCCTGGGGATAGCTTGTTTCAAGAAATCATTTATTGTGCCATAGAAATATTCCGGTTCCGGTTTTGCACGATTTAGGTAGATGATTCTTGGAGCTATTGATGTAATATGACCAATATCATAGGATAAAAATAATTGGTCGGATATTTTTAAGCCACAAATATAAAATAGTACATTATGAGAATTTTAATACCCACAGATTTTTCTGAACTATCAACAGTAGCCATTAGGTATGTCGTAGATTTTAGTAAGGATGTAGAGGTAGAACTTATTTTACTTCACGTAATAGACACCAATGTACCTTCAATGACCAGACTTGGTTCCAGTAAACTACAAGAGGCAATACTGGCCAGTTCAGAAAGATCAATGAAAGAACTTATAGCGTCTATCAAAAAAGATAATAGTCATAATATAGAAATCAACTACGAAATTACCTCTGGATCATCCATTGAAAAATATGTGGAAATGTTTGCGGTAAAAAATAATATCGATATGATCTGTATCGGTACCAAGGGTGCCAGTGGCTTAAAAAAGATGCTTTTTGGAAGTAATGCCGCCAGTATTATACAAAATAGTAGTATCCCTGTCCTGACCATTCCGGAGTTTGCACGCTATAAAGGTATCGATAATATGGTGTATTCAAGTGACTTGAACAATCTGGAAAAGGAAATCGGTTTAATTGTCCCATTTGCAAGATTAATGGGGTCACGGGTTGAAATTCTTCATATAGATAAGGATAATGAGCGTTTTGAAGGAAACCTGCAACAGAAGGTAGAGGCCTTGAAAAACGATTTTTCTTACCAAAAAATAAAGTTTAGTGAACTAAAAAGTGATTCCGTTATTCAGGGAATCAACAAATTTGTTGCAGACGTTGACGCAGATATGGTAATTATGTTCACGCATCACACCAACTTTTTAGAAAAGGTATTTCAAAAAAGTGTTGCCCAAAATACGGCATTTCAAACTAGAATACCTCTTTTTACCTTTCAAAAAGAGTCGTGAACCATAAAGAATTCCATGTTTGCCTGTTAGAAAAAAGCCGGATCTGTTTATTGTTTTGAGTGGATTTGTACTATAGGCGATACTGGAAATTGTGAATATCTATTTTATGGATGGGAAGATAAATTTTTCTATTAGGACTATTTTTGGCATCCTTAAAAAACATAGATATGAGTCAGACTTGGTACGAGTGCAAAGTAAAATACAGAAAAACCCATGAGACGGGAGAACAAAAGGTAACTACGGAATCCTATTTATTGGATGCGATATCGTATACAGAGGCGGAAGCCCGAATTAACGAGGAAATGGCGGCATATACCAGTGAGGAATTCCTGATAACGAATATAAAGGTCGCCAATTTATCGGAAGTCCATCCTTTTGAGAATTCAGATCGTTGGTTCAAATCCAAGGTGGCCTTGATTGCCTTTGACGAAAATAGTGGAAAGGAAAAGAAGACCAATACTTATTTATTGGTACAGGCCAATGATGTAAAGGAAGCCTATGACCATACCATAGAGGCCATGAAGGGCACCATGGGCGATTACACTATTCCCGTAATTTCAGAATCTCCGATCATGGATGTGTTTCCTTATTTTTCTGGTGATGAAGGGGATTTGGACCAATTGGAAAAGTTCAATGCCTTAAAGGCTTCCACTCCTGGATCCAATGCACTTAATGAAAAATTGGAAGCACTGGATACTTTTGAAAATGAAGAAGCCCTGGCAGTAGGAGCTTTTGAAGG
>CBFGWQ010000126.1:0-11584 GCA_965652575.1 uncultured Arenibacter sp.
AGTCCATTCCAAAGTTTTATACTTCTTCTCCTTATCTCTGTAAAATTTAAAATTATGAGTTCGGATTGGGTCATTTTATTTTTCAAGATGTCGTTTTACAATAGCCCGTACTACGTGTAGGAACCCATATAGTAGGCAGTTTTTTTTATTAAGCTCAGTTTTCGTTCAGTTTGTCAAAAGTATTTGTTTTTGATCTTTTTATTTCTAACCTATTTAGGGATTTTTGGTAAATTTATGTAACGGCACAAGGCTGTCTGTCGACAAAGGCAGGCTCGCGCTAACAGAATTTTTTCTAGTTATTTTGAGCGACACCGATTAAAATAGGCTGGGTGGCAATACTTCACTGATTTTTTTACTTCATCCAATGCTACTATTCTTACGTGTTCCAAATCATCACCGTAAGCCAGACCACTTTTAAAATAATTCGTCTTTCCCAAATTGAGTAGTTTGCGAATGTATCATTTACATTGAAACCCATCCCAAATTTTAGTCGTATTTTCAGCTATTTCATTCATAAATGGGCATTATTTATTTTTCTTGCTTTCGGTTTTCTTATATATAGATTCCATTAGAAAGCAAAGTAGGATTATGCCCATGGAAACCAATATTCCCGTTAGATTATCGCCAATCTGTTGATTGACAAGAACAATTAAAGCGAGGCCACATAATATAAATCCAATGAAAGGTATTGTTTTATTTGCCCGTATTTCCTTTGCAAGCTTAAAGCCTACATAATTGACTATGCTAAAAATAAGGATGAAACCGATGCTTCCTGCGGTAGAAATGCTTTCAATTTTGAGCAGATTGACTAAAATGAGAGTTGCTATGGCTGTAATCAGAAGACCAACAGGCTTATTCCAAAACTTTGCAAGAAAATGGTGCGGCAGCTCATCGTCTTCTGCTATTTCATAGTTTACTTTACTTCCTCCGTATAGTGATGCGTTAATCGCGGAGAATGTTGAAATAAGGGCTGCAACAGTAATGATCGTAAAGCCGGGTTGTCCCAACATAGGTTTGGCTGCTTCCGCCAAAACATAATCTTTAGCTTTTGCTATCTGTTCAAAAGGCAGTGAACCAACAGTAACCAAAGCTATAATGATGTACAGTAGAATGACAAAAATTACAGAATAATAATATGCCCTTGATATATTTTTTTCGGGATTTTCAATATCCGGAGCAGCATTGGCAATTAATTCGAAGCCTTCATAGGCTACAAAGATTACCATTCCTCCAGCAAATAATTTCAATGGATTTTCCCAATTTGAAACGGACAGTTGGGAAATATTGGGATTATCGATCAATCCATAGATTCCAATACCGATAAATCCCATAAGGATTATCAGTTTGATAATCACTGCGTAAGATTCAATTTTGCCAACTACTGCAATGCTATAATAATTAATTGCTGTTGCCAGTAAAATTATGGCACTGGCATAAATATGAAAATCCATGGTTTTATTCTGTGCAATTTCCCAAAGATTTGGTGCATAGGAACCAAATGCCGAAGCATAAAGTGATAACATTACTATATAGCTTACCCATAGTAAATTATTTATTGCACCACTAAAAATGGTTTTACCAAATCCTTTATTTATAAATTTGACCGTACCACCACGGTCAGGATATTTTTTGGATAGGTTAACATAACTGTACGAGGTTATAAGTGCAAGAATGCCTGCAAATAGAAATGCCATAGGTGTGCCACCTTTTGCCAATGAAGCTGCCAACCCTAAAACAGCAAATATTCCACCTCCAACCATTCCTCCTATTCCGATAGATATGGCATCTTTTAAACTAATTTTCTTTGATTTTGCCATACTATACTTTATATTGTTGCCAACGAAAGTTACGGATTAATTTGCATTAATTCTCGGTTTGGTACCGGCTTAGCAATTCCGGGCGGATGCAGTGTTTTTACTTTTTCAATAATTCAACCCGATATTTTATCATCCGGACAATCAGTTCTTTTGGCAACGGTTTGTTTAATGGAAACTGGACCGAACCTTTCGCCCGTTTATATTCGCTCAGTTCAGGGTCAAACTTTTCCATGGTCGTTGGGTGCGGATAAAGTCCAACGTGTTTTTTATATCCCGCAATCATAATCTGCTGTTCCCTTTTTCCATTTTCGACTAAAGCATAAGCAGGAATGTTATAGTTTAGCAATTCCGCTGCATTCGGTTCCGCTTTGAGAATGCATTCTTTTAGTTCCAAAAGCATTTTTCTTACGTTTTCGGGTTGGGCATCAAAATATTCGTCCACATTTTTAAATTCCACTTTTCTATTTATTTTTATTTCAATCCAGTTGCAGGTTTCGATTTTAGCACTTGTGTACCACAACGGTCTCGGCTACGAATAGTTGGGATTGCATACCCAAACTTTTCGTTTTAAGCCCTAACCTTTATTTATATCCATACTTTGTTTCTATTATTTTTGCCCCAATTGCTTATAGTCAATGTTTGCAACAGTCATATTTCTCGCCCAAATTACTTTTTCTATAATAAATAAAAATTCCAACGATTGTGGTCAGCATAACAATTATGAAAGCAACCAAGCCGACATTTTCAACTTCTCCTTCATAACCCTTTTCTACAACTGCTTCCCATATTCCAGGCTTATTTTTAAATCCAAATATCCATTGTCCAAAATTCCAGGCGCTGTGAAGACCAAGAGGCAATGCAAGTCCTTTTGTTTTCAAGGCTGAAATACCAAATAAAATTGCTCCAACTCCCGAACCTAAAACCGCCATTTTCCAAGTCATTCCACCTGCAACGTGTTCAACTATAAAAATAACTCCAATGATTGTCAATGCCCATACAGATCCTAGTGAGGTGTTGAGACTTCTTAAAGAATATGAGCGGAACGCCAACTCTTCCCTACATGCAATAACAAGGTAAAGAAACAAAGGCAAAAGTATATCCAGCATTGCAATATTTGGTACAAGTTTCAGTTCAAAATGTCCATAGGACAGAACTATTAAGGCTTGTGCGGCAGCCATTGCAAAACCTAAAATATAACCGAAAATAAAACGTGAAAAACTATACTTTCCCGGAATGATGCCTACATCCGATAATTTTAGTTTCTCCCTCTTTAAAAACAATAGTATTAATAAAAAAGTTAGCAGTGTAGCCAAAGAAATCGATGAATGGTCAATGATTTTAGATGATAGATTTCGAGTAAGGATTGAGCAGAATATTAAAATAAATACACAGCACAAACTAAAAATCAATACCCGTCCTACAGTATAAAACGGTTTAGAAATTGCTTTTATATTATTTTCCGATGTCATATCATTTAATATACTTAGCCCACCAGTAGATGGAATGTTTTGTACTGGTACGCTGCCAACGTACGAATATAATAACTTGATATTATATATCTTTATAAGTCTAAGGTAACGAATAATTATAGTTGGATTGTACCATACCATGGCAGGATTTTCACTTATCCATTTTAATGGAATCTTAATTGGGGAACTTTAATGGTGCCGGTTTTGCGCTAACCTTGGTATTTGATCTTTTTATTTCTTACCTATTTTTGGAATTTTTGCTTAATATACAAAGGCCGACAAAAGCAGGAAGGCCCGCGCCAACGGGGGACGTATCAAGGGATTCTTACGCCCCTCTTATTTTTAAACATAGAATTTATTGACGAATTAAAATCAAGCACTTCCAATACGAAATGATTTTTTGATAATAACTCCGATATCCTCCTTTAAAAAGTTTGAACTATATCCTGTCGGGCTAACGAATAAATAACATAATAAAAAAAACACTAAAGCTATTAGATCAATTTTCCGGAAAATTGGCTGCCGCCTTAATTTCTTCGATTTGAAGGGTATGTCGGCCCGTATGTCCGGCCAAAAACAGCAACGATTGATAGGCATCCGTTGCTCCGGCCGGTGAATCGTTCACACGGTTTCGCAATTCCTCCATTGGGGTGTTCCCTATAAATGCCAGGATTTCTATGCGTTCGCTTTTTAAATCGTTTATGGCGGCTTCCGCATCCTTGTATTTGCCCTCTCCCTTAAGAATTTCCGGGGCCTTGAATTTTTCACTTCGGTCGGTAACCATTTCGATGATTTCTTCATCCCCGACTTTGATGTCCTTTCTGCGATCTGGATTTGCGGGCTGCTCCATATAACCTTTTACCATTCCAAAAATCATAGGTTCGGTCTTAATGATATGTTCCAAACATTGACTTATGGACCATGTGCTGTCCGATACTTTGAAATGCAATTGTGCTTCGCTGAGTCCGTTGACGCTTTTGTCTAGTTTGTCCAAAGTTTCCTGAAAATAATTTAAAACAAATGCTTTATCGTTTTTCGAGCTTTCCTGAGCTTTTGTTATTAATGGTATCGCAGTAAGAACCATTAATATAATGAGATTTTTTTTGAGCAGTTTCATTTTGAATGGATTTTATGGTTAGTAGTTTATATTTCTGATAATTCTTTCAATTTATCCAAAGCTTTTGGCCAGGTTTCATCAAAATAGTTAATGTATTCTTCATTGGTATCAACCTCAACAGTGATAACCGTAACGCCATTGGTTTCAGAAAAGGTATAGTTTTCCAAGGACCCGGCCCAGCCTTCTACTTTTGGGCCATCAAGAATTTCTTGACCATTTTCTAAAATACCGTAATGCTTAATGGATATGAATTTATTGGGAATGTTTTCTGCAATTTCGGCAATCATGCCGCCTTTCTTGCCTTGTTCATCAGTTCCAACAAACATCATTTTTGAACCTTTGTCCCAACTGCCTTCATAGGTCGAGGTTGGATTGAACAAAGCGGTCCAATCTTCGTAGGTTTTTTTGTTTTCAAGACCCAGCATCAAATTATAAACTTTGTTTGCAGCTGCATTGATATCAATTTTATACTTTTTTGTTTTCATCTTATTTCGAATTTCGTTCAGTATATTTTTTAAAATTGTTCAATATGGATTGCCAACCGGCTTTTTGCATATCCAATGGGTTTTGGTTTTCCGCTTCAAAAGTTGTAGTGACCTTCACGGCATCGTTTAGAGGCTCAAAAAGTGTGGTTACCTTTCTGCCATCTTCTAAAATATACGATAGTTTTTGTTGGGGAACAACCTTATCATAGACCGCCTGGAAGTCGAAACCAAAACTACCATCCTTTGCTTCCATCCGGGCAAGATATTTACCGCCAACCTTCATATCGTTTTCTACCCTTGGGCAATGCCAATCATCTGAAGCAAAGTTCCAATTAACAATATGCCGGGGTTCTGTGTAAACATTCCACACGTTCTGTACGGAACTTTTTACAACACAATCAATAGTTATATTTTTAGTGTTCATAATTATTCTTTTTTACATCAAACGCTCCAATTGTCCTTTGCGCTTTACTATATTTTTATAATCCCATTGAATGCTTTCCGCTTTTTTGAGCCAGCGCTTTAGTTCTTCGGCATTTACTTGTTCCACATCGGTATAAGCAATAGCGGCATCTTTAAATTTTTCACCTTTCAGATTCAACTTTTCTTCATCAAATGATTGTCCGCTCCAGAACATCAATCGCACCTGATGTTTCAATTTGCTAAAACCAACAATTGGGTTGCCGTTGATGAACCAAACCGGATGTGCGTGCCAAATTTTACTTTCGGTAAATACCAGATTGGTATCTATAAGATCTTGTAATTCAAAGCAAATATCCCGATCGTCCTTGTCTTCCAAATTACTGATGTAATTTTCAATATCAGTGTTCATGCCAATTTTTACTTTTTTAAAAATTCAAAAGCCCCTTTTCTAAGATTGATATGGTACTCGGAAAATGCTTTCAGACAGGCGAGGAAGTTTGCCCAGCCTTCAGTGTTTCCCGCAAACCATTTAATGTTTTTTTCATTCACCGCCTTACTCCCTTCCGTAACTTTTACCAAGGTACTTTTGTCAGCCTGCTCATGAAGTACTATCTCTACAACAGTTTCCGGATCCCAAACAAAAACTATTTTCTTGTTGGGAATACACTGTTCAATAGTTACGGGACATTTTTCGTCAAACTCGGGAAATGTCCATATGAGCTCGGCATTTTCTGCTATTCTTCCTGTGCTGCTTCCTATAAAATACCGTGTCATTTTATCAGGGTCCACCATATTTTCAAAAACTTCATCGATGGGTTTTTGAATCTGGATCGTTGCTTTGATGTTGAGTGTCATTTTTATTGGTTTAAAAATACAGGCCCAAACAGACCAAGTTCGTTTTTTTTGATTGATGCCAATTGTATTTTTAGCTTGCTTAGGCCTGTGAAATTTTAATTTTTACTCGATAATCGAGATTTAAAAGCTCCGACACTTGCCTGCCCGTTCCGTTCAGGCGGACGTCGAAATCCAAAAACAAAGTTCTTTTCAATGCCTCGTGTCCCGATAGCTATCGGGATTGCCCCGAGGTAGTTTACTATGCTTTTGACGGAAAATTGATCATCCAGCAAACACCAAATTTATCCACGAACGATCCAAAATAATCTCCCCAAAACATATCGTCCATTGGCATTTCTACCCTGCCACCGGCCGAAAGTCCGTTGAACAACCTATCTGCTTCCTCACGGGAATCCGGTGTAATGGAAATATAATTGCTGTTGCCCTGCGTTAAAACGTGACCTTGACTTGGCAAACAGTCCGACGCCATAAGATGTTGATTTTTACCAATGGAAATAGCGACATGCATGGCACGGTTCTTTTCGGTTTCCGGTAAATTTTCGGTGCCCGGCGCTTGGTCCATCTTTTGGATAAAAAATTCGCCGTCAAAAATAGTGTGATAAAAACGGAATGCTTCTTCGGCATTGCCGTCAAAATTTAGATAAGGATTTAGTGTCATAGTAAATTTATTTAATAAGGGATTGAAATTGTTCTTTATTATCGTAAAGCACCCATAGGTCAATAAGAAAAAGAATACCGGCAATGGCCAGGCCTGATGGCATGTACACCGCATTGTGTATTATAATTCCGACCATCACAGGTAATATCACAATGGCCCCTAAAGCCCTTGTTTTTGGAAAAACAAATAATAACCCGCCAACAATTTCTACAGTGGCAACCAAAGGCATCAACCAGCTTATGGCCATAAAGGCTTCGGCAACCTTCATTATTTCAGGTTCCAATGGAGGAACCGGCATATAGTGGAAAAATTTATCCACTCCGGCATTGACAAACATCAAACCGAACAACAGGCAAAGAATAAATTTGAAAATTTTCATACAATATAATTACTATAGTTTAAATTGATTATTCCATAGAATATAACCCGAAAGTGTTACATTCACTATCAATACAAAGGCTAATAAAACCGTGTTCGCCAATGGACATTTTTGGCTTAACGATTTTTCCGCCCGCTTTTTCCACACGGCCCTCTTCAACGCTACAGTCCTTACAGGGAAAATAAACAATGGTCGACGTATTGCTGTTATTGCCACTTCTTGCGCCCTTCATTTCGATCAATGCGCCGTTGACACCTTGATTTTCGGATGGTGAAAAGAAGGACATTTTAAAATCGTCCCCAAAAGCTGTTGGTGAATCTTGAAAATCAGTCCCTAAAACGTCCGTGTAGAATTTTTTTGCCCTTTCTATATCGTCGGCATAAATTTCAAACCAACAGATAATATTCCTATCCATACTTTTTGTATTAAACAATTATCGATGAATAACAAATGTAATCAGACGCTAAAAAAAAGAACTTGCCCTATGGCAAGAAATGCTTTATTAAGAAATTTCTTTCCGTATTCTACTGAAAGAGGTATCTGTAATCCCCAAATAACTGGCAATATTTTTTAGTGGCGATTGCAAAATTACCTGTGGTTTTTCTTTGATGAGCTGCAAATAGCGTTCTTTTGCTGAAATAGTAACCATTTCTACAGACCGTTGCTTGAAATGGAACAAACTGTTGGTCATCCAAAGTCGGCCCCATTCCGAAAATCCGGGAATGGAATGGAATAATTCCTGAAACACATCAAAATCCAATTTCCAGCATTCACAATCGGTCAGTGCTTGAATATTTTCCGTAGTCGGAATTCTTTGAAATAACGATAATACTTCTATGGCAATATCATAATTGCAGAAAAAATCGGTGGTAATGTCATTTCCATTATAATCAAAGGCAAACGAACGCATCAAACCGCTTTCAAGTATCATATAACCATCGGCAATATCACCTTGTTTAAGTATGAAATCCCCTTTTTTAAAGCTTACCCTTTTGTGCGCATTTATAAGGTTGGTGAGTTCGTGGGTTTCAATGAGGGGATGGTTATAAACTTGTTGGAGCAGTTCGTCTTTCATTTTCTATGACCAAATAATTACAAGCTAATTTAAACAAAATTGATGTTTTGGTACAATGATTTTTACCGCACAAATCCCAAGGAATAATGAAAATGGCTTGTTGCACCAAGTACTGGCCATTTATAAGAGTAACTTCCTACACTATATTATCCCAAAAACCAAGTGATTTTATATTTTTGAATACTATTTGCAAAAACAGGTCTTGAAAGTACTGCCCTTTAAAATACCGAAGCCAAAAGATGAAGTGCTCATCTACCAGGAAGATCGTGAAAGGATCTTTTATGGGCAACTTCACCAACATCAGGAAATACAAATAAGCCTTATCATAAAAGGCTCTGGATCCTTAATTGTAGCAGACACCATAAACGAATACAGGGAAAACGATATTTTGGTAATTGGGGGCTATGTTCCGCATGTGTTTAAAAGTGGTTCCGACAAGAGTGATGAATCTATCATGCACTCCCTGTTTTTTAAAAAAGAGGCATTTGGAAAGTATTTTTTAGAGCTAACGGATATGGCAGAGGCCAAGGCGTTCTTTAAAGGTTCGGAATACGGATTGAAGGTACTTTCCAAAAAACGTAAAATCACAAAACAATTCCATAAACTGGACCATCAAAATAAGTTGGAAAGGATAGCGACGCTTCTAAGGATAATAAATTTGATTGGCACAGCAAAGACATCCCCCCTCTCTTCCTTTGTCTACAACAAGAAATATACCGACGACGAGGGAAAACGTATGAACGATGTCTTTAAATATGCCATTGAAAAATATGACAGTCCCATTACCTTGGAAGAGGTTGCCGATAAGGCCCATATGAACAAGAATTCCTTTTGTAGGTATTTTAAAAAACGGACCAACAAAACATTTTTCCAATTTTTGATCGAAATCCGAATTGAAAATGCCTGTAAACTTATCCATAACAACCCTGACCTTTCCATTTCCATGATATCCGAGCAATGTGGATTTGGTACCCTGGCCAACTTCAACAGAAAATTTAAAGAGATTAAAGGCCTAACTCCTACGGATTACCGCAGACAACGATGAGGTTGGTAGTGAGTATTGAGTAGTGAGATACTAGAAACAAGAAGCTAGAGACTGGAGACTTATGTTCAAGGTTTCAAAATTGGATAACCAAATTCCCCTCTTGGGAGTGCTTGTCCCGCTTTTTTGCGGGAGGTTAGGGGTGTGTATTGAGCGGAGAATATAGTAATGGGTATGGGTAGTGAGAATTGAGATATTGGAAACTAGAGGCTGGACAATAGAGACAATAGTAAAAGTTTATAGCTAGATGAGGTCAAACTTTCAACTTTGAACATTAAACCTGAAACTTTTCCCTGCCAACTACTACTGCCCACCCTTATAAAAAGGTGCTCCCTAGCCATCGGGATACCCTCGACCAAACGTCCATGAACATCCCTTTGGGAAGCGTAACAATGTAGGGAATATTACTCCTCTTTAACAAAATCTTTCTTTAGTCGGATCGGGCTGTCCGGCACCCTATTGACAAGCTGTTTTTTACCGTCCTTTTTAATGAGGTCGAAGGCATCATAAAGCCTCCCTATAGGAGTATATGCCTCATATTTAATGGTATCGTCGGTAACCGTAATAATTTGAAATAATTGGGTATACTCCCCCCTCCGTACCATCCAATCCTGATCCTGGGATTCATACATTTTTGGACCGCTAATGGAAACGGCATAAACTGTACCCGCATCCTCAACTACCGTTAAACCTTTACCATTATTTTCGGGAAAACCCCTTGCATAGGTATGGTCATGTCCTTGGAGTACCAGATCTACCCCATACTTATCTATCAAAGGTTTTATACCTTCCCTCAGCTCCCAATTGTCCCGTCCTTCTTTGGTGGAATAAACCGGATAATGCGTAAATATGGTTATCCATTTTTTAGTGTTTGATTGCAATACGGAATCCAGCCATTTTATCTGTGCCTTACGGGCTTCCATACTTTCATCATAACCTTCGCTATCGATAGAGATCAATTTCATGTCATGATAATCAATTGTAAAACACGTTTCCTTTAATTCCTCAATTGGCCCATTTTCGGGCAAGGTAAATTGTGGTTTCCATAAAGAAGTCAATACCCCATCCCTGTATTCATGATTGCCCGGCGTCATAACACTTGGCACCGTGGCATGGATAAAACTTCCTGCATAAAACCATTCGCCCCATTCCAGATTGGCATCCCTGTCGTTTATCAGATCGCCCGCGTGCAACATGAAATCCACCTCTGGGAATTTTCTGTAAGAATTTCGTATTACCCTGGACCAAAGGGATTTTAGGTTGGTTTGGGCATCCCCAAAGTAAATAAAACTAAATGGGTCACCGGAAGTGGCACTGGCCGTAGTATATTGAAACCATTCGCTCCAACCATCGTTGCCCTCCTTTCCATTACCTACCCTATATACATAGGTAGTTTTTGGCTGCAGATTATTCACTACCGCAGAATGGAATACAGCCTTTACAAGTGGCTCCCTTCTGTTCTGATTTTGAAAAATTTCACTTTTCGCCTCCACCCTTCTTACATCTTTCAATAAAAACTCAGGTCCATCGGTCGCCACGGCAATTTCAACAAATCCGGCTTCCACTTGTTGGTCCGTTCTCCAGTTCACCGCCATACTATGGGCAGGATCTGCCGTTAAATTGGCTATAACCCTATCAGGAACTATGGAAGGGAACATTATTTTATGGGCCGTTATGGAATCATGCTCAGGATAATGGCTGTGCGAATGGGAATAGGAATGTCCGGTTTCGGTAGAGTGGCTATGAAGTGCTTTTTTCTGTTGCGATTTGCAACCTATAAGAATTACAAATAAGATAAATCCTAGTTTTTGTGTTAAGCGCATTTTTCCCATTATTTTCGGTATCACTAAGTTTGGATTAAATAAAAATGAATTCCGAATATAATATGATTCCTTTGAATTACCTAGGGTTTTTGGCAGCTTATCCCAAACCTTACGGTATCTTGATGATTTCATGATATATCTTAACCCAAATGAATATTCCGAGAAAAACTTATGGTAAAAAATGGGATTGATTTGATTTGTTATGTTTTTCTATGGCAGGACAAACGCACCAATTGGACAGGATTAAAAGAAGCATTGCCAAGAGTCTAAAATCTAGAAACTGGACGGCATTTATAGTTAAAAGTTCAAGGTCAGTCCAGTCTAGTATCCAACATCTAGCATTAATGTCCAAGCTATCACGTAATACGGTAAACAAACTATCTTGGGACAAGCCTGCCTGCGGTAGGCAGGTTTAAATCTCGATTATCGAGTAAAAGCTCC
>CBFGWQ010000127.1:0-11517 GCA_965652575.1 uncultured Arenibacter sp.
TTTTAGGTGGCCATGGCGACGGGGCCCACCCCTTACCATTCCGAACAGGGAAGTTAAGCCCGTCTGCGCCGATGGTACTGCCACACCAGGTGGGAGAGTAGGCCGCCGCCTTTTTTTGAAAGCACCTGCCGTGCTATATGGCAGGTGCTTTTTTTTTTGTCCCATATCCGGATATGCCGGGCGCACGGGACGATGGGGGGCCCAAGGTCGGGGGACTTTGCAAAGCGGTATATCGAGCAATTGGTACATTTCCAGATCGGCCCATCTTCAAATCGCCAGATCGAACCATTGTTACATTGCTGCATTGGACAATTGCTACATTATAACATTGGTACATTTCCAGATCGGCCCATCTTCAAATCGTCAGATCATCAAATTTCCAAATCGATACATTGAAATATTCAACACCTTCCAAAAATAGTTTCAACAATATCTTTTGAGTAAGTCATTTTTTAATATCTTGTCTGTCCAAAATAATCAATACAATGAAAAATAGTTTCGCATATCTAATGAGCCTAGTATTCTGCCTAGGAATTTTAAATACAATTAAAGGTCAGTCCGGAGGCGACCAAATGAATGAGGGTTGGATTTCCCTGTTCAACGGTAAAAATTTGGATGGATGGAAAGTAGGGGAAAACGCCCAAACCTTTTCCATTGAGGACGGGGCTATTAAAGTAGAAGGTCCAAAAGCGCATTTATTTTATGTTGGTGATGTGGAAAACCATGATTTTAACAATTTTGAATTTAAGGCATCCGTGATGACCAAACCAGGATCCAATTCCGGTATATACATCCATACCCGATATCAAGAGGCCAGTTGGCCGGTATATGGTTATGAGGTACAGGTTAACAATTCACAAAGTGATTGGAAGCGTACCGGTAGTCTTTATGATATAGTGAATGTTATTGAAACCTATGTTGGGGATGATGAATGGTATACCGAATATATTAAAGTGGAAGGCAAAAGAATTATTATTAAGATAAACGATATCGTGGTAGTGGATTATACCGAACCTGAAAATCCAAAGCGTGCAGAAGGTGAACGCCAGCACAGGGTTCTTAAAGGAGGCACCTTTGCACTACAGGGCCACGATCCGAAAAGTATTGTCTATTACAAGGATATTATGGTGAAACCCTTGCCTTAGTATAGGCAAACTTTGAATAGCAATCGGCTTGTAAAAAGTCTTGGGGAAGGCTAAAGTAGGGTTTACACGATATTAGCCCCTTTTCTAGGGTGTAATGGATAGGGAGATAAGCATGGCCACTATAAAAATGTGTATTAAATTATCTGGGGCTTTCGACCTGAGAAAGGCATAGGCCCTTTTCATTTGGGTCTTAACGGTATTGATAGAGATGCCTTGGGCCTCAGCTATTTCTGCATAACTTTGTCCGTTAATAATTGCAGAAATAAATATCCTTCTTCTACTTTCCGGAAGCTGGCCCAAAAGTGCTTCAATTTTTCCGTTGGGGCCGGAGGGTTCCAAAATCTCCGGGTCTTCGTATTTCGGGGTGCTTAATTTTTCAAGTAGCAATTTTTCTTTTTTTGCTTTTTCCAGTGAAAGCAAACTCAAATTCTTTACTGCCCCAATAGCATAGGATTTAAATGATGTGGTAATGGTTACAGATGATCTTCGGTGCCAGAAAGAGATAAAAAAATCTTGAACAATATCCTTGGCAGTATCCTTATCCTTTACAATTCCGAAGGAAACTAAGCACAACATGGGGAAATGTTCCTTAAAGATTTCCTCCATATCCTGAGTACTATTTTTCCTGTTTTTGGTCATGGTTTTTTTATGGCTTACCTTCTAAATAACACTTGGATAATTGCGCTATTGGTTAAATATCGCATTCAATTATACTAATTTAATTTCATTTGGCATAAATATTTATCAAATTCTAAAATAATTATAATTTATTGTCACCCTAAAAACGTAAAAGGACAACTTATTGTAAAAGAACCATAAATAAACCTTATGCAAAAGTTGAAATCTGTTTTGGTGCGAATTGAACGATCAGGGCAATTAGAGGTTGGGGTACTTCAAGGTCTTACCCAAGATGAGAGGGAGATCGTGCACACACTTTTTCAAGAAAATTTGGTATCGGAGGCATTGGTATTCCTGGAAGGGATGGATACTGAATTGGAATGGCAGGAATTTATGGAGAAGGTTCAGGCTTCCAAAAAACAAAAGTTCCCTTTTTTGAAGCCATTGTTAAAGTATGCGGCCATTTTTGTGGGAATTATGGCGGTGGGGTATGTACTGTTTAGACAGAATGAGGCACCCAACCAAAATCCCATTTCAGAAACGTCCATAAAGCTGAAAATGGGCAACGATAATGTGAAGGTGATCCAGGAGGGGAGCCATCAACAGATAGTTTCTACTTCAGGTGAAGTATTAGGGGTACAAAAGGGCAATAGGATAAGCTATAAGGTTGATTCGGAAATTGGGGAACCGGTGTACAATGAATTGGAGATTCCGTTTGGAAAAATATTTGAAGTAGAGCTTTCCGATGGCACGTTGGTGCATCTGAATTCCGGAACAGAAATTAAATATCCGGTGAGGTTCCCAAAAACCGGGAAAAGGGAAATATTTATAAAAGGGGAAGCATATTTTAAAGTGTCCAGGGACAAGGAACATCCCTTCGTTGTGCATTCTGATGAGGTAGCCGTAGAAGTCTTGGGGACCGAGTTTAATTTTTCTTCCTATGGGGAGGATGATGAAATCAAGACCGTATTGGTCGAGGGATCCGTTAATATGACAAATTCTTTAAGGCCGGAAGAAAATGTAGTGCTGGTTCCGGGGACAAAGGGAGCTTGGAACAGAATATCCCATAAGACACATGAAGAGAAGGTAGATACTAGTCTCTATACGGGGTGGATCAATGGGGAACTGGTTTTTAGAAATGTCAGTTTTAAGGATATGTCAAAAAAGCTGGAACGCCGATATAATGTGATTATTGAAAACAATAATGCTCTTCTAGGTGCGAAAATTTTGAACGCACGGTTTAATGTCGATATTGAGAGTATAGAGGACGTAATGAAATCTATAGGGGGGGTATATGCTTTTAACTATACCATTAAAGACAATAAAATAACAATAGACTAATATGAACCAAATAAACCTAATGAGTATGCCATAACTTTTTGAATTCAGAATAGAAAGTTCAAAAAAAATCGGAAAATGCTTGAGACCATTTCCCGATTTAAGAACTAATTATTAAACGACCTTTTCAAAATCATTTAATCAAACCAAAATTATGAAAAATAAATTTATGGGGACCTTGCTTTATAGGCTTTTCCCAAAATTCGACTTGAAGATGAAACTGACTACCTTTTTACTTATAGTTTCGTTGTTTGAGATTCAGGCAAATACCTATGCCCAGGGCACCAAATTAACCTTGGAATTCGATAATGTTCCGGTGGAACAGGTTTTTAGTGAAATAGAAGCAATTTCGGAGTTTCGGTTTTTGTATGAGAGTGCACAGATAGATCTTAATAGAAGGGTAAGCCTACACCTTAAAAAAAGAAAAATTTCGGAGGTGTTGGATTTGCTTTTTGCCAATACCAATATCAGTTACAAGACTGTAGATAGGCAGATAATACTTACCAAAAAAATAAATACTGCCATACCGCCAAAGATAGGGAATGTAGAACCCACAAGGCAAGTGGGCCCGGTACAGTTCCAGGTGACAGGTGTAATCACAGACGCCGATGGTGTTCCCTTAGCTGGGGCCAATATTGTAGAAAAAGGGACCACCAACGGGGTTACGGCCGATTTTGATGGTAATTTTTCTATAACGGTAGCCAATGAAAATGCGACCCTCGTTGTTTCGTATATTGGATATGCGACCAAAGAGATTCCTGTTAACGGACAAACAAATCTTTCTGTTGGCCTCGAGGAGGATGCGGCAGGATTGGATGAGGTTGTGGTTGTTGGTTATGGAACGGTTAGGAAGAAAGATTTAACAGGTTCGGTTTCTTCCGTTAGGGGTGTCGATTTAGAGAAAACACCCTCCAATACCTTTGTACAGGCTTTACAAGGTAAGGCTTCGGGGGTAGATATCAGGGCAGCTTCGAATGCTCCTGGAGGGGGGATCCGGATTAGGGTAAGAGGTACTAACTCTATCAATGCCTCAAGTCAGCCGCTTTATGTAGTTGATGGTTTTCCAATAGATAACGGAAACACTACTCCGGAAGCGGGTGGAAATAGAGCCTCTGCCAGTGATCCTTTAACAAGTATCAGCACAAGTGAAATTGCCTCGATCGAAGTCCTTAAAGATGCTTCGGCTACCGCCATTTATGGAGCAAGAGGGGCAAATGGTGTGGTAATAGTAACAACCAAAAGGGGAAGTATTGGCAAAGCCAAAATCGATTTCGAATATTCTACCGGTCTAAGTACGGTAAGAAAAAAATTGGATTTGGCGAACGCAGAGGAATTGGCCATTTTAACCAATGAATGGGCCGTTAACAATAATCAGCCACTTATTTATGATGGTATAAATAAACCATTGCCCCAAGAACTTGGGGAAGGTACTGATTGGCAAGACCAGATATTTAGAACCGCAATTACCAATAACTATAATCTTACGGTATCCGGTGGTCGGGAAGGTACTCGATATTTGGTTTCAGGGAATTATATGGATCAAGATGGTATAATCATCGAATCCAATTTTAAAAGGGCTGGATTAAAGTTTAATCTCGATCAAGATTTGGGAGAAAGATTAAAATTTGGTATGAATACCAATGTTACCAGAACCATTAATGATGCCGTGGATTCGGATGGTGGAGGGTATCAAAATGATACACCGCTCTGGAATGCCCTGGCCACCACGCCAGTTATTCCAGTTACCGATAGTGAGGGCAATTATATCCATAATCACGATGAAACCGTAAAGGTGCTGGAGAATCCGGTTTCCATTGCCAAAACTCGAACGGACATTACCTACAATACACGTATACTTAGCAATGCCTTTTTGCAATATGAGCTATTCAATGGTTTTTCTTTTAAGGCCAATTTTGGTGCTGATCTAATTAACTCCAAAAGGAACGCTTATACCCCGACAACGGCGGAAACGCAAGCATTGCCCAATAATGGTATAGCTTCCATAGGTAATGTTCAGAGAACCAATTTATTGGCCGAATATACTTTTAATTATAATAAGTCTTTTGGTGATGACCATCGTTTGGATGCAGTAATAGGGTATACTTTCCAAACCAACAAATTGGAGAGTGTGTTCTCCCGTACAGACGACTTTTTTACAGATTTAGTGGAGTTTAATAATTTAGAGCTTGGTTCTGATCCCCGGCCCTCAAAAAGTGGGGCGACGGAAACCGCTTTATTGTCCTACTTGGGAAGAGTCAATTATGTGTTTAAAGAGAAATATATTGCTACAGCCTCAATTCGTAGGGATGGATCTTCGAAATTTGGAAACGGTAAAAAATGGGGGGTTTTCCCTTCAGGAGCTCTGGCTTGGCGATTGATAGAGGAAGACTTTATCAAAGACCTCAATGTGTTTAGTAAATTAAAGTTAAGGGGGAGTTATGGTCTAACCGGTAACGAGTCCATTGGGGCCTATAATTCCTTGGCCTTATACGCGGCAACCGGACAACCTATTATTGGAGGTGTTCCTGTTGTGGGGCTTGCACCCAATAGAATCAACAATCCCGATTTAAAATGGGAACGTACCAAACAAACCGACCTTGGCCTTGAAATGGGTTTTCTTGATGGAAGTTTAAATTTGGAAGCAGGTTATTATATAAAAACTACTGAAGACCTTTTATTGAGCGTTGCAATACCAACACAGTCAGGGTATTCTACCAGTGTACAAAATATTGGAAAAGTTGAAAATAGAGGGTTTGAGTTTGATCTTGGATACAACCACAATTTTGGAAAATTATCATGGAGTTCCAATTTCAACATTTCCTTTAATCGAAATAAACTTTTGGAACTTCCTGATGGTACCGAAGAACTGATTAATGGAATTGGCAGGGGAGAGACGGCTTATGGTTATTCCATTGCTCAAGTAGGTAAACCATTGGGCCAGTTCTTTGGTTATCGTTTTGAGGGCATCTGGGAATCGGAAGAAGAGATTATAGCGGCTGGTAATACCGTTGGTGGAGTTAATAGGGTAGGACTGCCAAAATATAAAGATCTGAACGGTGATGGATTCAAACTTAATTTGGACGATAGGGAAGTTGTAGGAGATCCCAATCCTGATTTTATTTATGGGTTTACCAATTCTTTTTCATATCAAAATATCAATCTCTCTATTTTCATTAATGGAAGTCAAGGGAACGATGTAGCCAATATGAACACTATAGGGCTATATGCACAGCCCCAAAAACACAATGTACTGCAAAAAGCATTTGATGAAAGATGGACTGGGCCCGGAACGAGCAACACTATTGAAGCACCCCTAACCAATGCAGGGGAATGGAAGAATTTTAGCGATCGAAACGTAGAGGACGGCTCATATCTACGAGTTAAAACCATTAATCTCTCCTACAATTTACCAATTGATCAATTTGGTTTGACTTGGTGTAGAAGCGCACAACTCTTTATCGCTGCCGATAATCTGATCACCGTTACCGATTATTCCGGTTTTGATCCAGAAGTGGATCTGTATGCTACCAACAATCTTAGTTTCGGTGTTGATAATGGGGCATATCCGTCGGCCAAGACTTTTAGATTGGGTGTAAAATTAGGGTTTTAATTAAAAGGGAAAAATATCATGAAAAATATAAAATATTTTGTAAGTGTTTTGATGTCGATCTTGCTGTTCATGACATCTTGCGAAAGCTATCTTGAAGAGAATCCTGCGGGAAATATAAGTATTGCCAATTTTTATTCTTCGGAAGACGACGCCATTGCCGGGCTGTACGGGGTATATAATTCCGTATACAGTTTATATGGTAATACTGCCATTAATTATGGAGAAGTAAATGCGGACAATGCTACTGTTTCACCTAATGTATCGGATTTGTTCGAATGGGACGAGTTTACTTATAATAATGGTACAACGGAAGGGTTTTGGAGAAGTGCATATGATGGTATCAATTTGGCCAATGAGGTAGCGTTTTATACAGCGGAAATTGATTTTGATGTAGAGAAGAGAGCCGATATTGTTTCGGAAGCCAAAGCGCTTCGAGCTTTATTTTATTGGCATTTGGTACGTATAATGGGCGGCGTGCCCATATATGAAACCCCTACAGTTGGTTTTGATCAAGTAAATTTACCAAGAGCTAGTGCGGATGAGGTCTATGACTTAATTCTGAGGGATTTGAACGAAGCCGCCCTAGAGTTGCCGACCACCAGTGAAGCCGGAAGGTTTAATGCATATATTGCCGATGCTTTACTGGCGCGTATCTATCTTTATAGAGGTGATTATCCGAATGCCTATGCCCATGCAAAAAAAATAATCGATTCTGAAAAATATGATCTTTTCCCCGATTACGCGAACGTTTTTAAAACAGAGTACAACAATGGAGTGGAACATGTATATCAGATCCAATATCTAAGTGGTGAGAGAAATAACCCTATTCCGGGATCATTTGGCCCTAGGGCATTACCAGGGCCCTATGGAAACTCTTTTTGGGCCAATACGGTAGTGGGCGGTTCAATTGCACCGAGCGCTGAATTCAATGCTGAAAACCCAATATCATATCGCCGATCGGTAACTATATCCGATAGCTATGAGCATATAGACGGGGTTACAGGTACAATAACCATGGAAGAGGCTTATGGTCCAGGGGTTTATCCTTATTATGTAAGCAAATTTGATGATCGGGCCAACGAGCTACAGTCTGGGGTTAATTTCAATGTTATTCGGTATGCGGATATTCTGTTGATTGCCGCCGAGGCTTTAAATGAGGTTGATCCCAGTGATAATCAAAAATATACTTGGATCAACAAAGTACGGGAAAGAGCTCGGAATGGGATAGCGACCGATCTTCCCGATTTGGAAGGGCTGTCCCAAGATGATTTCAGATCTGCTGTTTTGGAAGAAAGGAGATTTGAGTTGGCATTTGAAGGTCAAAGGGCATGGGATTTAAAAAGAAGGGGGCAGTTCCTGTCGGTAATGAGGGCACAGGGGAAGAATGTTGAAGATTATATGTTGCTTTTCCCAATTCCGGACAATCAAATCAGGTTGAATCCTAGTTTAAGCCAGAATCCGGACTGGTAGAACGGCTTTTGTTGTTGGATACATTAATTCTGCAAATGGGACTAGGGGCTGATAAACATAAAACAAGGGGTTTCAATCTTGGTCTTTATTTAATGAGAGTTCATTCTGTATTTTTATATATCTTGATTTAAAGATAAATGCTGTGATATGAAATTAGTTAAAATCTGGGCCATAGCCGCATTATTTTTAATGGGTTGTTCAGAGGGTCAAAAAAAGGCGAAACCCATTCCACAGGAAAAGGAAAGGCCCAACATCATTCTATTGATGGCCGATGACCAGGGTTGGGGAGATGTGGCGTATAACGGACATCCCCACCTAAAAACGCCCAATTTGGACGCCATGGCCGCCAATGGGGCCGTTTTTGAACGGTTCTATGCTGCCTCTGCCGTCTGTTCCCCAACACGAGGGAGCGTAATGACGGGAAGACACCCACTGCGCTATGGAATTTGCCATGCCAATTGCGGCCATATAAGGCCCGAGGAAATCACCTTGGGGGAAATGGTGAAGGATCTGGGCTATACCACGGGCCATTTCGGCAAATGGCATTTGGGTACCCTGACGCGTGATATTGTTGAGGCCAATAGGGGAGGACGGGAGAAATTCGATGGCGATTATGCGCCACCATGGGAGCATGGTTTCGATGTGAGTTTTGTAACGGAATCCAAGGTGCCTACTTGGAACCCAATGGTAACTCCACCCCGATCATCCGGTGACGTCAATGGGGATTTAAAGGAAGGGGAACCCTTTAATACCGCCTACTGGACCGGACCGGGAGAAATGGCCAAAGAAAATTTGGAAGGGGACGACTCCAGGGTCATTATGGACCGGGCAATTCCATTTATTGAAAATGCCGCAAAAAACAATACCCCGTTTTTAAGTATTATTTGGTTCCATACGCCCCATTTGCCGGTTTTGGCGGGGCAGGACGACAGAGCTCCCTATGCCGACCTTTCCGAAGACCAGCAACATTATTATGGGGTGATAACCGCTTTGGATAAGCAGATAGGGCGTTTACGCGATAAATTGCGGGAATTGGGAATTGCCGAAAATACGGTCCTCTTTTATACCAGTGATAATGGTCCCGAGGGAAAATCTGTAACTGGCAGGACCCAAGGTGTTACCAACGGACTAACAGGTAGAAAAAGAAGCCTGCACGAAGGAGGTATCCGGGTTCCTGGCATCATGGAATGGGATGGGAAAATTGGCCCGGGAACAAAGGTGGACATCCCCTGCTTTACCTCCGATTATTTTCCGACGATCGCCAACATACTGGGGGTAGATCTTAATAAAAATAATAGGCCCTATGATGGGGTGGATATTTTGCCCATTGTAAAAGGGGAAATCAAGCGAAGGAAAGAACCTTTGGCTTTTGATTTCCAAGGACAGGCCGCCCTGATCGATAATGGGTACAAGATTTATAGTGATGATGGCGGACAGCATTTTGCCCTTTATAATATCCGGAACGATATGGGCGAAAATAGGGATCTGGCCAATGAACAGCCTGAAAAATTGAATGCAATGGTTGCTTATTGGAATCAATGGAAGGTTTCCCAGGAAAAGAGTGCTTCTGGCAGTGATTACTGATTATTTTAGCGATCAGTGCTTGGTCAATGTTTAAATTACCCGTGGGTTTAGGTTTGACTGGACACTTGGACCAATGGATGACCGTGACATTATAATATAATTGAGATTGAATTTTACATACTAAAATTAGCCTATATGAGATTACTTTATTGCATACCCTTAATTAGTATTTTTTTGCTTGGATCCTGTAAACCATCGGGCTCTAAAAAATCCGCCGAGGTTGCGGGCAAACCCAATATCGTATTTATCTTTGCGGACGACCAGACCTATGGGAGTATCGCATCCCTTGGTTTTGAAGGGGTACACACCCCCAATCTGGACCGTATGGTAAACGGGGGCACCACCTTTACCCATGCCTACAATATGGGGGGCTGGAACGGTGCGATCTGTGTGGCCTCGCGGGCCATGATCATTTCGGGGTCCTATATTTGGAATGCAGAAAAAAAGAGCAAATTATGGTCCAGGGGGGATTCGACGGCGATGGAGCGGACGTGGGGCCGGTTGCTTCAAAAGCAGGGCTATGACACCTATATGACGGGAAAATGGCATGTCCAGGCCCCGGCAGGGACTGTTTTCAATGATGCCCGGCACGTCCGTCCCGGCATGCCTAGGGATAGGGGGAACGAACTGGGCGCCGCCATCAAAAAATGGAAGGAGGAATCCGGGGACATGAGGGACTGGAACGGTTATATGCCATTGGGCTATGGCCGGCCAACGGGTCCTGACGATACCGAATGGTCGCCCACGGATACCCTCCAGGGCGGTTTCTGGGAGGGCGGCAAACATTGGAGCGAGGTGGTTCGCGACGATGCCCTTGCCTTTTTGGATCTGGCCACAAAAAAGGGGGATCCCTTTTTTATGTACCTGGCCTTTAACGCCACCCATGATCCGCGGCAGGCGCCCCAACGGTTTTTGGATATGTATCCGCTGGAAAATATCAAGGTCCCCGAAAATTTCTTGCCGGAATATCCCTATAAGGACGATATGGGCAATCCCCCCGGTCTTAGGGACGAGGCCCTGGCCCCCTTTCCAAGAACGGAATATGCGGTGAAGGTGCACCGGCAGGAATATTATGCGCTGTTGAGCCATATGGACGAACAGATAGGGATTGTCCTGGATTCCCTGGAGGCTTCGGGAAAAATGGACAATACCTACATCTTTTTCGGAGCGGACCATGGGCTGTCGGTAGGCCATCATGGCCTGATGGGCAAACAGAGCATGTTCGACCATAGCGTCCGTATACCCATGATGGTGATGGGCCCGGGCATTCCCAAGGGCAAGCGCTTGGACCAGGATGTGTACCTGCAGGACATCATGGCCACTTCCCTGGATCTGGCAGGTGTGGAGAAGCCGGACTATGTGGAGTTCAACAGCTTTATGGATATTATAGAGGGAGAAAGACGGGAAAGCCATTACAATGGGGTTTACGGTGCCTATATGGATGTACAGCGTATGATCCGGAAGGATGGCTTCAAACTCATTATCTACCCAAAAATAGACAAGCTGCTCCTGTTCGATATGGAAAGGGATCCCAACGAAATGAACGATCTGGCGGATAGTGCGGAGTACAGGGAGAAGGTCAAAATGCTGTTTGGCGATCTATTGGAACTTCAGAAAACGATGGGGGACAGGTTGGATCTCAGCAATCTTTATAACAAAATGTACAATTAAAATAGGATAACCCTTATTGCACATTCAAAAAAATCCAACACCTTTAACGGGTTGGATTTTTTTGTCGTTCTGTCTTAAAAA
>CBFGWQ010000128.1:0-11333 GCA_965652575.1 uncultured Arenibacter sp.
TTTCGGATCCAACCGGATTCCAGGTTACATAATGGCGTTGGGAAGTAGCGTCGCCACATTTATAAAAATTGGCATTACTGTTTAAACCCTTTATTTTTATTTCAGGATTTTGTGTCAAGATTGCAGCCGGTATTATTATGGTCATTTCCCAGGAGAAATCGCCAGTTCTTTCCGTGAAAGTCTGTGATCCCAAAGAGCTTTGTACATCAATCAAATTTTCAATCATATCCGGATCAACGAATTGTCGCTGACCTCTTCCGGGCCCATAGGCCAAATGGACGGTACCTATGCAATTGAATTCAAAGTTATAATAATTTCCATCCCCTAAGGGATCAAAAAAAAATTCCACACAACTATCGCGGGCCACTGGGCCATTGGTATCCCCAACACTGGCAAGAATATTCTTTTCCCGGACATAATATTTTAGCCAAATAGCATTATTGCTATGCGCTATCCTAAAAGTCACACTTGGCCTATAAGAAAATTGATCCCAATTAACTATGTCAATCGCCTGTAATTCGGTATGCTCCTCCAGAAGTTGGGAAACCTGTTCCAAACCAGGTTGTCCCTTAAATTCTATTTCTTTAACTATCAGCATTTTTTCCTGACCGTATATTTCAGATTTGTAAGCCATCATAATACCGAATAGGCACCATATTATAAATTCCCTTTTCCACATATAAACAACGCTAATGAAAGTACAAATTAGCTAAAATTTGTTATCCGGACTTTATGATGCCCAAAATATAAACATAGGAGCAAACAAAATTTATCCAAGAGCATTACTGCCCATTAAGAAGGCCGCTCAAAATTTCATAGGACTTTAAGCGATCCTTATGATCAAAAATATGGGATACCGCCATTATTTCATTGACCTGGGTGGCTTCTATAAAATGGGCAAGCTGTGCTTTTATGGTTTCTCTTGATCCCACAAAACTATAGTGCATCATCTTCCCAATCTGTACTTTTTCCATTTCATGCCATAACCCGTCCATACTCTTTATCGGTGGCGGCAATGGCTTTCTGGTATTCCTTATAATTCCCAAGGCCAATTGCTGAAGACTGGTCTCCAAAAATTTGGCCTTTTCATCGGTTTCTGCGGCAATTACATTTACACAGGCAATAGTATAGGGAGCTTTGCATTGTTTTGAAGGTTCAAAGTTTTGATGGTAAAGCCTAAGGGCCTCATGCAAATGGGTCGGTGCAAAATGACTCGCAAAAGCATAGGGCAATCCCTTTGCTCCCGCCAATTGCGCACTAAAGGTACTTGAACCCAACAAATATATAGGAACATCCAAGCCCTCCCCCGGTATGGCCCGCACTGCAGCATGTCTATTTTCTTTAGAAAAATAGGTCTGTAATTCTACTATATCCCTAGGAAAATCGTGCACAGTTTCTACACGGTCCCTTCTTAAGGCCTTGGCCGTCAGTTGGTCCGTTCCCGGGGCCCTTCCCAGACCCAGGTCCACTCTCCCCGGATAAAGTGTCTCCAAGGTGCCAAATTGTTCCGCAACAATTAAAGGGGCATGATTGGGCAACATGACTCCTCCAGAACCTACTCTAATGGTCTTGGTTCCTTGGGCAATATACCCTATTAAAATTGGCGTGGCCGAACTCACCAAACTTTCCATATTATGATGTTCGGAAATCCAAAACCGCTCAAAACCCAAATTTTCCACATGTTGGGCCAATTCCAGGCTCTTATTCATGGATTGTAGGGGACTGGACCCCTCGGCAATAGGAACCAAATCCAAAACCGAGAGTTTTATGTTTCCCAAATTCGTGTTGATATTTTGTGCCATTATTCCTTATTTTTTGGGTGCATGAACGCTTTGGAGATACCTTAGTCGAATACCATTATCAATCCTTAAAGTGAAATTTACTTATGGAGATAAAAATGAACTCCCTCAACGCAGAGCGTACGAAGTATTGGAAGCAAGACCGCTACGCTACAGGAACCGAGATACTAGATACTAGATAAAATAATCCAATGCCGTAGATCATAACTACCTATAACACTACACCAGAAGCAGAGCCCCGGGGAATTCTATTGATTTAAAAACAGATTATAGATGACCAGAATTATTCCCGTTCAGCTATTATAGTAAGCCCGGGATTTTCTTTTTTTAATTGGATTATATCTGTTTTTGTTACCTGGGTCTGCCATAGGTAGATCTTCCTAAGTCTGGGAAGGTCTGGCACAAGCTCCAATACCCCTTTTGAAACATGGGTTCCATACAGGTTTAGGGACTCCAAATTTTCCAGTTTCGATAAATGCTTTAGTCCAGTATCCGTTATTGCATTTCCCCTAAGATCCAGCTTTACCAAATGTTGTAAACTGCCTATTTTTTCGAGATAGCTATCCTCAAGGTGTGAATTTCCAAGATTAAGCCAAACCAATTGCTCCCTTAATTCCAATAGGGCGTCCAGATCGGACGCTTTAAGATCAGCTTCACTTAAACTAAAATTGGCCTCCAAAAAATAATTGTCCTTCATTAAGGAATTGATTACAAATCCATGGTCGATCAAGGTGTCGACCACTCCTTGATCGGGAGGAGAAACCTTTTTGCTAAATAGATTGTTCTTATCCAAGCCCAGATAATTGCCCACTAAGGAGCCAATTGCATTTTCCGTATCAAGTTGGGTTACCAAACCCTTGGACGGCGCTCCGGATTTGATCCACCATTTGATCAACACTACTTCTTGATCTGTCAACGGCAGCTTGCCTTCCGAAGGCATAAAATCTTCATGCTCCATGGGCAGGGTAATGCGCCGTACCAGTTCACTTTTCAGGGCATCTCCCGGTACAATGGTATTATCACTTTTCCCTCCGAGCATTATATTTTCATAGGTGTTCAGCAAAAGCTCCCCTTTTCTTTTCCCTTCATTATGACAACCAACACATTTGGATTGCATCATCGGCATCACCAAATCCAGAAAGACATCGGCCGAATCAAGTACCGTCACTTTTTTACGTGGCTCCATCTTGGAGGGCAAGCCGGCCATATTCCGAAAGGAATTTGGTGCATATTGTAATAAATAGGCAGAACCATGGGTAAGATTGCCCCCCAAATGGCCTGTGGCCATAAGCAAAAAAAACACTATGAGCCCTAGGGCCCATTTAAAAAAGGATAGGGAATCGTTCCATTTTTTATGAACAAAGTAACACCCAAAAGAGAAAAGCGTTAAAGCAATGCCTCCCCATTGATGCCAGAACAGGGTTTCCCCATCATATTCCCCACTAAGGGAAAGCAAGTACCCAAAAACTACGGCAACCAAGGCACTTACAGCTCCCATTAACCATGCCAGGGGGATATAAACCCTTAAAGGACCAAATTTGTGCCAGCGGGAAGCCAGCTGTACCAAAAAAGCCATAATTAAAAACCCAATGGGCAGATGTACCACTACCGGGTGAAACCTTCCCAAAAACAGAAGAATATCTGGCGGATTATCCAAAATACCCTCAATCAATAACAAAACTGAACCCATGTATGTTATTTAAGAGGTGCCCCCTTCAAGGGCTTTCCATTGGTGGTCAAAATTTGAAAATGGTGTACCCTATGTCCATCGTAACTCCAGACCATAGATTTATCGGGAGACACCTCAAATAGTTTTATGCCGTTTTGAGCCCCGTAACTGGCTATTACGGTATTGCCATTGGGCAATCTTTGGGCTCCACAGGGATCAGCAAAGGGAGATCCCTTTATATCGGCATTACTTATTTTCCAGACCACCTTCCCCTTGGAGTCGATCTCTATCACCTTGTTCCCATGGGTCAAAGAAATCAGGGTGTTGCCATTGTTTAAGCGAATGGCCGTAAAGGGCCAATTTTCCGCTTCCCTTCCTCCCAAATCCGCCAAATCGGTTCTGAAAACATTTACCACATTACCGTCCGGCCGGTATTCCTTAACGGCAAAGGCCAATAAATGGGGTACCAAATAATTGCCATTGGACAATTTTCTGGCCATTCGTGTCTGCATATGGATATTATCGGTATCCGGTTTTAAGGGTACGCTCTTAACAACCTCCCCCTTTTTATTTACCTCAACGATCCTGGGATGGGATCCGGATTCCGTAATCATGGTATTGCCATTGGGCAAACGTACCGCGGTACCCAACTCCATGGACCTCTCTGCCCTGGCATAGGTAAAAACTATCTTTTTTTGCCTATTGTACTCACGTACTTCATCTGCCCAGCATATAAGAATGTTTCCATTTTTTAAGACATAGCCATCCCTGGCACCTTCTTTTCCGGAATTCCAGATTTCCTCTCCGTCCTCTCCTATGATACCTGTAAAATTAGGTCCCGCCACAAAAAAAGAATGTGTAATTTCCTTATCCATGATCGGTAATTTATGGGGTTTCAAGGAAACGGATAAATCTATAAAGAACAGGGGAGATATCATTAAAAGCAGCAATCCTTTACTGATCATATTCATGTACGTGTATTGGAATTAATATTTAATTTAGGCTAAAATATCCTTTACGAGGTTTCCATGGACATCTGTCAACCTCATGTCCCGCCCCCCAAATCGGAAGGTCAATTGTTTGTGGTCCAACCCCAATAAATGCATAATGGTGGCATGCAGGTCATGTACCGTTACCTCATTTTCTATTACCCGATAGCCGTATTCATCCGTTTTTCCAAATATAGTGCCCCCCTTTACACCAGCTCCCGCCATCCACATACTAAATGCCGATGGGTTGTGGTCCCTTCCATCGGATCCCTGTGCGAAAGGCGTTCTTCCAAATTCCCCGGTCCAGACCACCAATGTTTCCTCCAAGAGTCCGCGGGACTTTAAATCCTTTAGCAATCCGGCAATAGGTTGATCAACGGCATGGGCATTTCTTTCATGGCCTACCTTTAAGTTACTGTGCTGGTCCCACCTATCGGCCCCTACGTTGGGGCAAGTGAGTTCTACAAACCTAACGCCACGCTCTATCAACCTGCGGGCCAAAATACATTGGGAAGCGTATCCCCTAAGGTGCGGGTCGTCGGAATCCAGTCCATATAATTTTTTGGTAGCCTCGGTCTCCTCTTTAAACTCGGTAAGCTCTGGAATGGAAGACTGCATTTTATAAGCCAGTTCATAATTGGAAATGGCAGATTCCACCGCGTCGGCCTCCCCTATTTTTCCGATCAGGCTATCGTCCATTTGCTTGATAAACTGTAGTTTCTCTTCCTGAAGGTTTTTAATGTCTTCCCTTGGATTGATATTGGCCACAGGCTCCGGCCCTGCCTTAAAAACAGAAGCCTGATACGAAGCGGGCAAGAATCCGTTCTTAAAATTGTCCAAGCCCCCCGGAGGTATTAAACCTCCATCCAATACCACATAACCGGGAATATTGTTGTTTTCACTCCCCAGCCCATAATTCATCCAGGCACCCATACTTGGACGTCCCTGCAGTCCGCTGCCCGTATGTAAAAAATAATTGGCATTGGTATGCTCCGGAAAGTTGGAAACCATGGACCGTATCAGGGCAATATCGTCTACGCAGGTCGCAATATGCGGAAAGAGGTCGCTCACCGGCATTCCACATTCTCCGTATTGTTTAAAATCCCAAGGACTCTTTAATATCTTTCCCACATTGTCGAACTGTGTGGCATCTACCTTAAATTTCTTTCTCGGATCCTCCCCATTCTCCTTGGCTAGTCGGGGTTTGGGGTCAAAGGAATCCACTTGGGACACCCCTCCGTCCATATACAGAAAGATAACATTTTTCGCCTTGGGCAAATAATGTGGCCCCAAATAAAGATTGGAAGCGGTTTCCAGATGACTTGCCCTTTTGCAACCAAATGGCAGTGTCCCGAACAAGCCCATAAAAGCTAAAGACCCGAAACCTCCGGCCGATAGGCCCAACATTTCGCGACGGGAAATAATCCTAGGTTTGGTATGGTGATGATGGCCCATTATATTAGGTATATAAATTCTTTTAAATTAAAAATACTATGGCAGTACTCTTTCCATACCACCCTTTCTTTCTCGGCTCCACTAACGTCCTTCCCCTCCATGTTACTTAACATTTCAAAAAAATTGGAAGCTTTCTTAAGTTCTTCCGAAGTTGCCAAACGCGAAAATGCCTGCATATAGATCCACTGTACTTTTTCCTCAAAACTGCCCAATTTTTTTTCCAATAATTTTTCTGCCATAATTTCCGCCTGCTGTGCAACCAATGGATCGTTCATTAAGATCAAGGATTGCGAAGGCACATTGGTAACGTTCCTACTGCCAAAGGTGCTAAAAGGTATTGGTCTATCAAAGGTGGTCATCATGGGTTCCAGGAAATTCCTCCTCACCTCCAAATAAATACTTCTCCGCCCATCCCCATCTATGGGCCCGGATTTCCCTGGCCTGCCCCGCCCCTGCATAAACTCTGTAAGGTGGGTGGCCACCGGTGCCCCGTACATGGTGGTATCCAAACTTTCGGTAACCATCAGTATTCCATCGCGAATGGCCTCTGCCTCCAACCTTCTTACCGGAAATGAGGCCAAATAAATATTGTTGGGATCCTTGCCGGCAAGGGCATCACTTCTCAAGGTACTTCGTTTAAAGGTTTCGGAGGTGACTATGGCCCTTATCATACTTTTTACGGACCAGCCGTCATTTTGAAACTTAACGGCCAAATAATCCAAAAGTTCGGGATGTGAGGGCAATTTTCCCTGAAGGCCAAAATTGTCCACCGTCTCCACTATTCCCCTGCCGAACAAATGATGCCAGATCCGGTTTACCATTACCCGGGATGTCAACGGATTATCATTGTTCAACATGGCCCTGGCCAATTCCAGTCGCCCGCTTCCATCAGATTTAAATAGGGAATCCCCTAATGACAGTACCGATAAATACCTTCTGGGAATACGTTCTTCGGACGGTTCCTTATAATTTCCCCTATTGAAAACCGGACTGTCCACTCCATATCCATCATATACCCCATTAAAAAAGGTATCGGTTTTTAATTTTTTGGCCAACTGTTGACTACTATCCATCACCGATTTCAATTCCGGGAAACGGTCAGGCAATTTTCCCTTCTTCAAATCTTCGTTTAGTTCCTTTACTTTATATGGAGAAATATCCAAGCCGGCCCAATTACCCTTGGCCTGCACTGAGGCAAGATTATTTTCCATATTGGAAGGCCATTCCCCATCATAGGTCACGGCATATTGCGCTTCTATAAATGCGTTCTCCGGCAGATTATAGATATGGCCATCATATCCCCCGGGTATAATTTCAATATATGCCTTCCTACCTTTCCAAGCAGCAACGTTAAATACAAAATTATTCCAATTCCCAGTGTTCACCCTTTGATCCATTCCCCCGTAAATAGGATTTTGGATCAATTGAAAATTGTCTATAATTATTCTAATACTACTATTTTTTCCCAATGCCCTAACCCCAACAAAATCCTTTTCCAAAATTATATTGGGAGATCGTAAAGCTCCAAAAATTCCCATTCCTACCAACTTACTGGAAGCCTTCCCTTGCTGTAATCCCAATAATTTTCCTGAGGCCTGGTCCAATATGGGATCGCCAAGAGTGGTCCGCTTTCCAAAGGCATGGCCGTCACTTTTCCAACCATCAAGATCCTTTCCTCTAAAATCCCCGATGACGGTATATGCCTTTTTCTTTAAATCTATTGTTGTTTCCTGGACAGGATCCGTATTTGAATCGCTGTTTTTGGCCAGGTCCCATTTACTGGCCATCAACTTTCCCATATAGGAATTCAGGTTCTCTATTTCCCCGGCCGTTATCTCTTTATCTTTACCGTTATCAGAGGGAACAGGGGAAAATCTGGTACTCTCCATCACTCCATAGAGGGCATAATAATCGGCAGCTGTAATGGGGTCGAACTTATGATCATGACATTTTGCACAGGAAACCGTCAGCCCCTGAAAGGTCTTGGTAGTAACGTCTATCATATTATCTATCCGGTCTGCCTCGTCCTGGCGTACATCCACAGGGCTATGGGTTCCTTCGCCCATAACATAAAAAGCAGTCCCCAGCCTGGATTCGGAAACGCCGGTTTCCTTATTTTCCCTAACAGTCTCCAATAAGTCCCCCGCTATATGTTCCTTCAATAATTGATCATATGGTACATCCCCGTTAAATGCCCTGATCAAATAGTCCCGGTATTTCCAGGCACCCGTTATGGTGTAATCAAATTCGTGGCCCTTTGTTTCGGCATAACGTACCAGATCCATCCAATGCCTTGCCCATCTTTCCCCATAGGCCGGGGAATTAAGATAGCGATCCACCAATTTATTATAGGCCACAGTACTGCTATCGGAAACAAATTCCTGAACTTCCTTTGGGGTTGGAGGTAGGCCCGTAAGCAAATAGGATACTCTACGGATGAGGGAATTCTTATTGGCCATTGGAACTTTTTCCAGCCCCTTCCCTTCCAATTGCCGGTCTATCAATAAATCGATGGCATTGGGATCTTCCATATCCATTTTGGTTTCGGGCTTAATAAAGGACCAGTGCTCCTTCCATTGGGCGCCTTGGTCTATCCATTTGTCCAAAAGGGCCTTTTCCCTCTCTGTAAGTTTAAGATTGGTTTCGGGCGGGGGCATGATCTTACCGGGATCTTCATCATAGATACGCTTTACCAATTCACTTTTTGAAGTCTTCCCCGGCACTATGGCATGACCACCTTCCTTAAGGGCCGCTATGGCACCCTCGTAGGTATCCAATCGCAATTCCGCTTTCCTGCTACTGGGGTCCGGGCCATGGCACAAATAACAATTCTGTACCAATATGGGTTTTACGTGAAAATTAAAGTCGACCACCTTAGGCAACGGTTCGGAGAATTTTTCCGTACGGTCACAGGAAATCCCCAAAACTCCCAGCGTACCAACTAGGACCAAAACTTTAGTTCCACGAAAAAACATTGTCAAAATTTTATAACCATTATCAAATATAGAGATCCAAAACCTTAAAACCAACTATTAAAATTGCGGGAATCAATACTTATTGTGCTGTCCTCTTTGATAATTGGTAGGCACAGCACCCTAATTTAGGGATAATTAATGAGAAGAAAAATACTGACTTTTTGCAGATCGTACTTTTGGCCCAAGCTGTCTTCCAATCCATTGAAACCACGTTGATGAAGTTCACAGCAGTACAGTAAAGAAAATAGGTGAAATAAAAAATTTCTTGAAACCAACTATCCTCGAGGCACCCCGATAGCTATCGGGGTCGGGGAATTATAAAGATTGAACGATATTCCCCTTTATGTGAGCAACTCTTTTAAATCCCCAATTTTATTAATGGTATATTCCGCTTTGGGTACATGTCCAAATCCGTATTGGGCAAAGACAAAGGGGATCCGGTTCCCATATGCCGCCGTATAGTCCCCCAGGGTATCCCCAATATAAATGGGTTTGGGGAGTTTGTTCCTTTCAATGATCATCTTTATATTTTCGGTTTTGGACAGCCCTGTATTTCCGGAACATTCAAAATCTTTAAAATAGGCGTCCAAACCATGGTATTCATAAAAAGCCTCGATATATCCGGCCTGACAATTACTGACTATGTACAGATCATACTTTTGGTCCAAGGTCTTTAAGGTATCTTCCAGTCCATGGTACAAAATCCCTCCGGACTCCTTAATGTCATGTACCTCCTGTTCATAACAGCTGCCCATAACCGCCAATTGTTGTTCTTCGCTCAGATACGGGAACAGTTTTTTCCCTACAAGGTCGTGCTGCATTCCCAAAATACCTTGAATATCTTCCTCGGAAATAGGATCTTTAATGCAATCGTAACCGTTCAAAGCGGTATGCCATGCCTTAATGCTCATGGGCATGGGATCCCAAAGGGTACCATCCAGGTCAAAAATGATGTTTTCAATACTATCCTTTAATCCGCTCAAAGCCATTTTTTAAAAGTTTTAATATTAGTGGCCTATCAACCCTACTTTAGCCATCCCAAGCCTTGTTCTTTTTTATACGTTTAAATTTTTTAATTATCAGATAATAAATTCATTAAAAAATTGAAAACGTGTGTAACCGCTACGCTCTCGCATTAAAAATTTTTAATACATGTGCCTATATCATTCAAGATATGAAGTAATTTTTAAAATTTCTAAATGCTCGTTTCACCTTGCCTTCGTTAAAAAACAGTTCCGTAGCTAGGGCTATGCAACATTTTTTTGCCTTGCCCGGATAAAAAATAACCGCGACTTAAACGACACAGTAACATTGACAGAGCACTAGGGATGTTAAATTAAACTGACTACCTCTCCTGTTTCTGCCGATGTATAGGCTGCATCCACAATGTCCAGTACCATTTGTCCTTCCACAAGTCCCGGAACGGGTCGTTGCCTGGTTTTGATACATTCCACAAAATACTCCATTTGGCGGGTATAGATTATTTGGTCGCAGTGATCCTCCCTTTTTGGAAGCTCTGGCGCTGTGGTTACCGTACCTTCCCCTTCCTTCGTTTTCAAAAATGTGGGAAACAGATTGGCATAGCCTTTTGTCCCGAACAGACCGGTACTTGCTTCAGGCCCGTCCATATGGGGGTGCCACCATCCACTTTCAATAATACTTTCGGTGCCATTGTCCCAGGTTATGACCAAGATTGCCGTATCGTCCACATCATAATCTCCAAACTCTGTAGAAATCCTTGCATATACTTTAACTGGTTTTGGATCTCCCAAGATATACCTAACGGCATCAATGGCATGGACACCCATATCCGCCAGGGCCCCACCTCCCGCCAACTCCTTTTGGGTAAACCAACCGGAAGGCCCCCAGTTTTCATGTATTCCGTACCCTTTGGTCTTAAATACCCTTCCTATTGTTCCCGAGGCTATGGTTTCCTTTATAAATTGGGTATCGGTATCAAAACGCCACATATGTCCCACCATTACCAATTGGTTGTGTTTGGTTGCTACTTCAGCAATCTGTCTGCCTTCATCACCACTCATTCCCATGGGTTTTTCAAGAAAAACATCCTTGCCATTTTGCAAAAAGGCTATGGCATAGGGCGCGTGAAATTGATTGGGGGTGCTTATAATTACGGCATCCAGATCATCCCTTTTTACCAATGATGAAATATCGGCCAACGCCTCTTTAATATTGTATTTTAGGGCGAACTTTTTAGCATTATCAAGGTTTTTGGACACCACTGCCACAATTTCAACATTGGCCAGCGTTTGTAGTCCACGAGCATGGTAATCCGATATAAATCCGGCACCTATTAGGGCAATTTTAATTTTCATCTATTTGAAATTTTTTATTAATCTGATAATAAGAGCAATAATAATTTTCGGTATAAATCGACCGCTGTACCTTCACAGGCAAAAAATTAACTTTATTATGCTCATTTCAT
>CBFGWQ010000129.1:0-11299 GCA_965652575.1 uncultured Arenibacter sp.
AAGCACTGGATACTTTTGAAAATGAAGAAGCCCTGGCAGTAGGAGCTTTTGAAGGAGAAGATGAGTAGGTTCAATTTCTTGGGATCAGTATTTTAAGAGGGCCGTTAAGCCCTCTTTGTTCTATAATAACGTGAGTTCTATATATATTATTTAAAATCAGTTGTTTATATAACATCCGTCCGGTCGATCGGATCCCGATAGCTATCGGTAGAGACCTAATTGTAGTGGCATTACAGTAAAATAACCTCTCTACTCCGCCCGCCTGAACGGCACGGGCAGGCTCAAGGGGACCGTAGCAATTTTTTTTAATTTACGCTAAATCAATGTATTGAAAATATTTTTATGTCGAGTTATAATAGGATCCCTCCAGAAGCTTCTATACGCTGACCATTGATCCACCGGGCGTCCTCGGTACACAGAAAGGCGACCACACCGCCAATATCTTCGGGTTCTCCCACTCTTCCCAAGGCCGTGGCAGCGGTAACCGCCTTTCTTTTTTGCTCATTTGTTTTGTTTTCACCCTTGCCAAAGTCGGTGGCTATAGCACCTGGTGCCACTACATTCGCAGTAATTTTTCTATGGGCCAATTCTTTGGCCAAATATCTGGTAAATACTTCTACGGCCGCTTTAGCAGGAGCATAGGCCGATGAATTGGGAAAAGTAAACCTGGTTAGGCCGGAAGAAATATTTATTATCCTACTGCCGTCATTTAAATAGGGCAAGGCCTTTTGTGTTAGGAAATAGACCCCCTTAAAATGTACATTCACCATTTCATCAAACTGTTCTTCCGTGGTGTCCACAAAAGGTTGATAAATTCCGGTACCGGCATTGTTTATTAAAAAATCGATCTTTTCCTTACCCGTACCGGTTTTTAATTGGGAAGAAAGCTGCTTGAAAAAGCCGTCAAAGGAAGGAATTTTAGTGGTATCCAATGGTAGTGCATAGGCTATTCTGCCCATGTCCCTTATCTCGGCAATAACTTTATCCGCCGCCGATCTGTTGGATTGGTAGGTGATAATGACATCGATTCCCTTTTTTGCGATATTAATGGCCATATCCCTACCTAGGCCACGACTTCCACCTGTTACCAATGCAATTTTGTTTTCTGACATTTTGCTATTTTTTGTTTTTGTAAAATTCGGGAACAATTTACAATTAACAATAAGCAATGAACAATTTACAATTAATAATAAGGGAATAGGGGCTTACCCGTTGGTTAGCTTACCAACCGCCAGGCTTTTCGTGCCTTTCTGGATAATAGTGCATTGGCTTCGGAATCCCCGATAAATTTCTCGTTTTCGGAATCCCAATCAAGTTTTCTTCCCAATCTATAGGAAATAAGTCCCAAATGCATGGGCAGCGTCATTTGGCGTGCATACACAAGATTGGATTCTGGTTGGATTCTGGATTTTACAGAGTCCACAAAGTTTTGCTGGTGTCCGGGAGAACGTACTATGCTTTGCGGTATTTCAGGGATATCGGTCATGGTTTCTCCATTAATGGTTATTTCCCTGGTGTTATAATCACAGATCAGACTGCCCTTGTCCCCTTCAAAATAGGCTCCTATTCCACGATCGGCCGCGCCGGGCACTTTGGGCGGTTCGGTGGTCCAGTATATTTTGAGACCTTCGAACCCGTAATCGATCTCGATCCATTCGGGAGTATCGGCGATGCCTTTTGCTTTTTCCCCTCTGGCAACAATACTTTTTAGGCCCTTGGGCTCCAGTGCCCAAAAGGCCACATCGGCTATATGGCACCAAAAATCGGCAAAGAAGCCTCCGGAATAGTCCAGGAAATATCTATAGGTAAAATGGCATCTTTCAGGAATATAATCAACATAGGGCGCGGGTCCCAACCACATATCCCAATTTAGTCCTTTGGGTACGGCCTTACTTTTGGGATTGCCCAAATTGGGTGGTGCCCCCGTTTTCCATAAACGCACCGTATGTACTTTCCCAATGGCACCGGCCTTGAGTATTTCAACGACCCGGTGGAAGTTGTCCGTGGCATGTATCTGATTCCCCATTTGGAAAATACGCTGGTGCTTTTCCAAATTTGTTAGCATCATCTGTCCCTCTTTAACATCATAGGAAAGCGGTTTTTCCCCATATACGTCCTTTCCTGCCTGGAAAGCCAAAGTTGCAATTTGGGCATGCCAATGGTCCGGGGTGGCACAGGTAATGGCATCGATATCCTTACGGTCCAGGATGTTTCTGAAATCCCCGTATCCCTGTACTTTTTTACCGGGCTGTAAGGTTTCCATGGTTTTTAGACTATTTGCCAGGTGTGTTTCGTCTACATCACAAAGCGCTACCACGTCCACTTCCGGCAGGGCGCTGAACCATTTCATATGGCTGTTGCCCATACCGCCTACACCTATGTGCGCCACCCGTAGGCGATCACTGGGGGCAAACTGGCCATAGGTGGAAGGCAAAAGTGTCAGGCCAATTGCCCCTAGAGCACTTTGTTTTATAAATTCCCTGCGCTGATTTTCTTTAATCTTCATGAGTGTTTGTTTTATTAATAGGGGACAATCATTACCAAAACATTTGGGGTTGCCATTATCTTATTTTTCTTAGTTTTGAGAATAGCCATTCTTTTTTTAATTCCTGTTGTTCGGGATAGGTCCAATGTTGCGTTTTTTGGAAAAGATGCAACTCTTTGGGTGCTGTCAATACATTATAGGCCGAATAGGTTGAAGCCGGAGGGCACACATTGTCATTATAGCCCCAACTGTACCAGCCCGGTACTTTTACGAAGCGTGCAAAATTGACTACATCGTAGTATTTTGAAACTTCTATTTTCTCAGGCTTATTGGTAAATTCGTCCACGAAAATCTGTGGCCAACCCCCTGCGCGTCCATGTAAAAATCCGGTCATATCGGACAGGGCAGGATAAAAGGCGGCCAAATAGTCAATCCTATCGTCCAGACCGGCCGTTACAATGGAAAGGGCACCGCCCTGGCTACCACCGGTAACGGCAATATCCTCACCATTAAACCCTTCCACACTTTCTATAAAATCGACTGCCCTAACGCAGCCGAGATATACGCGGCGATAGTAGGCATTGTCCCTATCATCCAGGTTAAAGGCCTGGTAACCGTTCAAGGCTCCTTTGGCAAGATCATCGTAAACATTTTGGTCCAGGTTTACGGGAATGCCGTGAATGCCAATGGTAAATGAGATGAAACCTTCCGCGGCTTCGTCTATTTCCCCGTAATAGGGCCTAATTCCCGCGCCCGGAACATGTAGAATGGCAGGGTATTTACCGGCCTTTTTGGGTTTCGTAAGAATACCGTAGATTTTTCCTTTAATATTATCCAGCCTAACGTGGTACACATCTACCTTGTCGGTACAGCGTTCGGGCATCAAAGTCAGTACCGCGTTCATGGGCACTTGGTTTAATTCTTCCCGATTTTTTTTCCAAAACAGTTCAAAATCCTTTGGTAAGGTGGTAGTGGGTCGTATTTGGTCCGGAGCATAGCCTACTGTGGTATATGATGAATACTCTTTTCCTTCTACCTTAACTTTTACCGTACAGCGTAGAAACCCCGGTTCGGTGAACTTTTTGGCCTTTATTTTGGTGGAATTATTTTTGAGGGTACGTGTTCCCCTGTCCCAAATTTTTATGGTCCGATACCCTGGATCGGGCTGAATGGTATATTCAATTTCAATGCCGTCCAGAGGAACATTGTTTTTAAAAACCGAAATCGAAAATTCCGCTTGTTCCCCGAGGGCATAGGTCCAGTCTGCTTGGTTTGGGCTTACCATGACCTCTACCAGTTCTTGGCGGGGTTGTGCACTTAAACAAACGCTGAAAAGAAGGAAGCAAGATAGGGGAATAGAAAAAATTGTTTTCATTTATTTGGTTGGTTTGTTTGTATTCTATATTAGAGCCATAAGCCATTGGCTGTATGCAATATGCGGTAACAGAGTGTGTGCCCGTTACAAGGAGGTGGAAATTGGTATGGATTTCCTACCACTCTTGAAAGATAATAAAAATGGTTGGAATTTTGGCTCCTAAATATAGGGTGCTAAAATAGTATTCTATGGAAATAGGATATTTATTGGTCGGATTTTTCCATTTCCATGATGAGATTGGCAATTAGGGCCGTCCATCCTGTTTGATGCGATGCGCCCAGACCCTTGCCATTGTCGCCATCAAAAAATTCATAAAATAGATGTTGGTCCTTAAAGTGTTCATCCTGTGCGAAAAGTTTATTCCGGTCATCCGCATGATATTGGAATTTGCCTTCAGAATTGGCTTCAAACAGTTTTACCAATCTTTTGGTAAGCTGGTCGGCAATTTCATTTAGGTTTAATTTCTTTCCGGATCCCGTTGGGAATTCATATTGATAGGTAGGTCCGTAGAAGGTATAATATTTTCGCAGGGACTGAATGATCATATAGTTCAACGGCATCCAAATGGGACCTCTCCAATTGGAATTCCCCCCGAACATATTGGACCTGCTTTCCCCAGGTTCGTAATGAATGGTATAATGACCGTTATGTGCAAAGACAAATGGATGCTCCTTATGGTATTTTGAAAGGGAACGGATTCCGTAATCGGATAAAAACTCATCCTCATCCAGGAGCCGTATCAAGAGTTTTTCCAGTCTATAGGCCCTCATGATGGAAAACAGATAGTTGCCATCCTTATTGGCTTCTTCTATATTGGAGATCAGGGAAGCCAGATCCGGTCTGGTCCTAACAATTTCTGCGGCCCTTAGTTTAAATTCCTTCAATTGTTCAAAGAGGTCTTTATGTATGATCTCAACGGCGAATAAAGGGATAATACCCACTAAAGACCTTACCTTAAGTCGGTTTGTGGTACCGTTGGAGAGTTCTACAACGTCGTAATAAAAATCGTCCCCATCATCCCATAGCGAAATATCCTTTGTACCTATATGGTGCATGGCCCAGGCAATATTTAAAAAGTGCCTAAAGAATTTGGCGGCGGATTCTTCATATACTTTATTGGTCTTTGCCAATTCCAGCGACATCCGTAGCATATTTACCGTAAACATGGCCATCCAACTGGTGGCATCGGCCTGTTGCATTCTGCTGACCCCTTCCGGCATATGGTTACGATCGAAGACCCCTATGTTGTCCAGACCCAAAAATCCGCCTTCAAAAAGATCCGTACCGTGCTTGTCTTTTTGGTTTACCCACCAGGTAAAATTGATAAGCAATTTTTGGAACGCATGCTCCAAAAATTTGGTGTCCCCAATGCCGGTCCTCGATTTGTCCTTTTCGTACACGTTCCAGACCGCCCAGGAATGTACAGGCGGGTTTACATCACTAAAATTCCACTCGTAGGCCGGGATTTGTCCGTTGGGATGCATATAATTTTCCCGCAATACCAATAATAATTGTTCTTTGGCAAAATAGGGGTCTATTTCTACAAAGGAAACCATGTGAAAGGCAAGGTCCCAAGCGGCATACCATGGGTACTCCCATTTATCGGGCATCGATATTACATGCCTGTTGGTAAGGTGTTGCCAAGTAAAGTTCCTAGCGGCCGTACGGAAGGGTTTTGGTTCCCCAGGGCCCCCAAAAAGCCATTTAAATACATCGTAATAATAGAATTGCTTGGTCCATAACAAACCGGAGAAGGCACTTTTTGCAATGGATCGATGGGTTTTTGGAAGGTCGCTCTTCAGGATGTTGCCATAAAAATCCTCACTTTCCTTGATTCTTTGATTAAATACGGCATCAAAATTGGACCAGGGATCGTCCAGTTTTTTCTTGCTAAGCCGTATTCTAATGCTTTTTTCTTCCCCGGCCTTTAGTTTAAATTTATACCATATTGCCGATTTGGACCCCTGTTTTTCCGGATTTACGGTAGACTTGCCATTTACCACATGGTCGTTGATACCATCCTTAACATAGTCCACCTCATTGGCAACATTGTAAATACGTTTGTTGTTGGTCTCATTTTCACAGAACAACTGCTCGCCGTTTTCATGGTAAAAATAATGCCTTCCGTTTCTAGTACTTCTGGATTGTATACAATTGTCGGTTATGGATTTGATGCTTGGGCGACTAAACCGCTTGTTGTGCTTCCAAAAATTTCTGAACCAGAGATGGGGGAGTACATGTATCCTTGCCTTTCTGTTTCCCCTATTGACCACCGTGATTTTCATGAGAATATCTTCCACATCCGCTTTGGCATATTCAATATAACAGTCGAAATAGGCATTCTTATTAAAAGATTTGGTATCCAATAACTCATATTCCATATCTTCCCGGCTACGGATATTGTTATTGATCAACTCTAAGTATGGAAATTTTTTATGTGGATACTTATACAGGTATTTGCAGTAGGAATGGGTAGGGGTGGACATCTGGTGAAAGTAGAGTTCCTTAACATCCTCGCCGTGATTGCCCTGATTATTGGTAAGACCAAAAAGACGTTCCTTTAAAATGGGATCCTTGCCGTTCCAAAAGGCAGGGGCAAGGCACAGTATCTCTCTTGAGTCGCAAAAGCCTCCTATACCTTCTTCTCCCCATCTGTAGGCATTGCTACGTGCTTTTTCATGGCCTACAAAATCCCATGCATGTCCATGTTCGCTATAATCTTCCCGAACAGTGCCCCATTGTCTTTCCGCTAAATATGGACCCCATTTTTTCCAATTTTTATAAGTGTCCGGGACAGCCAATCGTTCTTCCTCAGCATTATTCGGGGTAAAATGTGCCATTAAGATATTCTTTATAAGTATTTAGTCGGTTTAATGGTAAAAATAACACTAATTCATTCAGTTGGTAACTATATAGTTCAGTATTGCCTAATTGTTATTTTAGTGGATACTCTTTTGTTATCCTTTTAAAAAAGAAAGTTTAAATTAAGGAAGTGATATTGTATTTATTTGGTATTACACGAATGCTAAGGGTAATATTATTTTCTTCCACCAGCAAAATGGCGGAATAAAACAGAAAAACAAAAAAAGGGAAAACCCATAAAAGATTTTTCCGCATTTTACCCGATAATCGAGATTTAAACCTGCCTGCCGCAGGCAGGTGCTCCGACGTTTGCCTGCCTTTGTCAGACAGGCTTGCCCCGAGGTAGTTTATTGTTTTTGAAAATTGAAATGATATTATTTTAAAAAATGATTTTCTACATTTATAACAGATACATTGAACCATTTAAGGCTTTTACATAATAGAATAATTGATAATTAATTCCTTTTTTCAAATCAACCACTTGAAATAAACAGTAAGGAATGATAGAAATAAATAGTAATTTTAATTGTCTTGATAATTATCTTGGAACATGAAAAAAGCCAAAAGTTCGGATGCCGAAATCCAGGATTCCAGAAGGACCTTTCTATCCAAGACTGCTCTGGCTACCATGGCCTTTCCGCTCATGTCGGGAACAATGGCCGAGACATTCAGGAACATGGCACCAACCTCAAAACTTATCGCTATGAATGCAGACAAACCCAAAAGCCTAATAGGCCAGTACGGCCCTTGGTTGGCTTCGCAAATGAAAGATCCGCCCAAGTTGTCATTTAGGAACGACCATTGGTCCATAATTGAAGATTGGAAACCAAGCGCATATGCCAAGGCCGAAGAACAGATAGCAGCACCTTTGATAAAAGAGACTATTGTAATTACCCTTAAAAAGAAATATATCTACGATGGACTTGAAATAGAGGAACTTGAATGGAAATTGCCCTACGGAAGACCTGTTGAGGCTGTTTTTTTAAAACCCGAAAACAGTCAAGGTAAGTTGCCCGCTATTTTGGCCTTGCACGACCATGCAGGTAAAAAGTACTTCGGAAAAAGAAAGATCACCAAAACTTCGGATACCCAGCACCCGCTGGTTGAAGTACACCAAAATAGCGATTATGAAGGTAGGGCATGGGCGAATGAAATGGCCAAAAGAGGCTATGCTGTTTTGGTACATGATGCCTTTTCCTTTGCTAGCCGTCGGATTTTTTATGAAGATATGGACGGTATTGGCTGGGGGCCATTAAAAGCGGAGGGGCGTACCGATGAAAACCCCGAAGGTATCAAGAATATTGAAGATTATAACGCATGGGCGGGCCATCATGAACACATTATGGCCAAGTCCCTTTTGTCCGCTGGCACCTCATACACAGGCATGGTGTTGGCCGAAGACCGTATTGCTTTGGATATTCTGAGTGCAAGAAAGGACGTTGACCCGGATCGCATAGGTTGCGGTGGACTCTCGGGCGGTGGGCTGCGTACTGTTTTTTTGGGGGGGATGGATACCCGTATAAAATGTGCCGTATGTGTAGGGTTTATGACTACCTGGAAAGACTTTTTATTAAATAAGTCTTACACCCATACTTGGATGGCCTACGTTCCAGGTTTGGCAAATTATTTGGATTTTCCCGAAATTTTAGGGCTACGCGTACCACTTCCTACCATGGTGCAGAGCAATAATCATGACGAACTTTATACTTTGGCCGAAATGAAAAAAGCAGATGATATACTAACGGATATCTTTTCAAAAGCGGGCTACCCTGAAAGGTATAGTGGAAAATTCTATGATGGTGGCCACAAGTTCGATATTCAAATGCAAACCGACGCCTTCCATTGGTTCGATAACTGGCTGGGGAATTGAACGGGTTTCTTAAAAAACACATAGAACAGTGTACTTATTATCTATGCAACTCTCAAAATCTTTTCCATCTTTTTGCCTTTCGCCAGTTCATCCACCAACTTGTCCAAATACCTTACTTGTCGGGTCAATGTATTTTCAATGTCCTCTATGCGGTAGCCACAAATCACTCCCGTAATAAGTTTTGCATTAGGGTTGAGCTCTGCTTCTATGAAGAAGGTCTCAAAAGTTACCTTTTCATGGATGAGTTCGGAAAGTTTGTTGTCATCAAATCCGGTAAGCCATTTAATCACCTGATGTAACTCTTCCTTGGTTCTGCCTTTTTTTTCAATTTTTGTAACATAATGGGGATATACGGATGAAAAGGGCATTTTTGCTATTCGCTCATGGTGTTTGTCCGTTGTTTTCATTCTATTTCAGGGGTACTTGTTTTCTTACCGGTATTTTTTACAAACTGTTAATTACTAATTTAACAAATAAAAACCGAATTTAAAATATGGGGGCAAGGGCATAGAAAATCCGGGCAGCCATCTTCATAGTTTGGCCCGTAATATAGGGTAGGATGGCTTTTTGTTAACGGGCCGTTATTTTTCCTTTATATTCCGGATTGTAATCTACCATCCATTCAATACCAAATTTGTCCCTAAACATGCCAAAATAAGAACCCCAGGGACTGTCGCCAATTGGCATTTCAACAGTGCCGCCCGCTGAAAGTCCGTTAAATAACCTGTCAGCTTCTTCACGGTTTTCCGTGCTAATGGATATTTTGGATCTGTTTTCGTTCTCGCTTACGCGTCCCAGGCTTTCAGGAACATCATTGGCCATTAAAATGTTTTTACCAATGGGCAAGGCAATATGCATAATTTTGTTCGCCTCTTTTTCAGGTACAGGAAAGTCGGCATTGGACAGGTCTTTGAAACGCATAACTTTTGCGAATTCTCCACCAAAAACCGATCTATAGAAAAGGAATGCTTCTTCGGCATTGCCGTTAAAGTTGATGTAAGGATTTATAAGTGCCATGATCTCTAAGTTTTATATTGTGAAGTTAAAGGTTAAAATTCTGCTCCCAATGGCTAATTGGATTAGTTTCTTCTATAAATTTTGCTAGTCCACCCTTGGCAATAGGTAGTATGCGGTAAAATCGTTTTTTTGCTTACTGCATACAGCATGCTGCCAACTTATCATCCAGTCCGTTCCGTTCCAAAATTCATGTCTTTGCCGTTCTTTGGACAGGTATGCAATTTCATTATAGGAGTGGTCTATTTAATTTTTTGAGGGGTTTAGCCTATGATAGTAAAAATAGGATACCATTAAAATACCTAAAATAATCAAAGGAAAGAAGGTTTGGAAATTTATTCCGTCCACTGCCGCGTGACTTATAGTTGCAAAAATAAAGTCGAATGCAAAGCCGGCATAGGCCCATTCTTTTATCCGTTTGGGGATTTGTGGAACAACTAATGCCAAAACGCCCAAAACTTTAAAAACGACCAATGCGTTTCCAAAATATTCCGGATAGCCCAAATGCCTTATCCCTTCTTTGGCCAATTCCGTTTGTGATGTCAATGCGGGCATTACACCTTCAAATAAAGCGATGATTATTGTTGCCGACCAATAAAATATTCTATCTTTTTTCATATGTTTTATTTTTGTAATTATATGATAATAAATTGATTAAAAGATTTATTTTTTGGAATTTTTGTTCAAATTTAATATCCAATGATTTCCATACCTGTCCGTAAGGGTACCAAAAAGTGCTCCCCAGTAGGTGTGTTCGAGTGGGTGGTCTGCTTCACCTTTTTCTGAAAGTCTGGCATACACTTTTTTTATTTCCTCTTCACAGCTGCAATCCAAGGAAAGGGAAACGACATTTCCCTTTATAAGACCTGATTGTGGGACCATGTCCGAGCCTTGTAATACCATGGCCTCTTTTGTAAGGGTAGCATGCAATATACAATCTTTCATTTGTTTTGGCATTTTCTTGGAAAGGGGTGAATCTCCCACTGTCTGAAAGCTAAGTTCTCCACCCAGACATTCCTGGTAAAAGGTCATTGCTTCCCTGCAATTCCCGTCAAAGGTGAGGTAGGGATGAATAAAGCTCATTTTTCACTTAAGTATTTCTTAATGTTCATTTCATCTGTTATTTGTTAATTGTATCATTCATTACATTAAACATCCACCGGATGCCAAATTGATCCAAGCAACATCCCCAATATCCCCAAAATTCATCTTTCATGGGAGCTTTATCACTGCCACCTTCGGATAAAGCCTGGTACAAATTATCGGCTTCCTCCTTGGAATCCAATTGCAGGCTAATGGTAGTGTTATTTCCAACAACCAGCTTTTGTCCCATTGATTCCAGCATATCCGTGCCCATCAATTCCGTACCTCCAATAATAGGTAATGCAACATGCATTACGCAATTCAAGTCCGCTTCCGAAAATTTAGGAGCATCGGGATTGGGAGGAAGGTCCCTTATATACATCATAGGTGCCGAAAATGCTGTTCCAAAAACAGATCTGTAATAATTAAAGGCCTTTTCCGTATTGCCCTGAAAATTTAAATAAATTGCTACGTGGCTCATTTTTACCTGTTTATGTTTTACTCGATAATCGAGATTTAAACCTGCCTACCGCAGGCAGGTGCTCCGACGCTTGTCTGCCTTTGTCGGCAGACAGGCTTGCCCCGAGGTAGTTTACTGTAATTATATTAG
>CBFGWQ010000130.1:0-11247 GCA_965652575.1 uncultured Arenibacter sp.
ATCAATAGGTTATTTTGTATACGGTACCGTTCAAATCTTCACTTACATACAATTCTCCCTCAGGTCCTTGTGCCAATCCACAGGGTCTGTGCTGAATTGGGCCGCTGGGATCTGCAAGGTCAATGCCGGAAAAGTTGTCCGCAAAAATTTCCCAATTCCCATTTGGTTGGCCATCCTTGAAAGGTATGAAGGCCACGAAATATCCTTTTTTTAACTCTGGGGATTGTCCGTGGAAAGCAATAAATGCGCCATTTCTATATTTTTCGGGGAACATGGTACCTGTGTAAAAAAGCAGGTCGTTGGGTGCCAGGTGGGCAGGGAAGGCCATTATGGGATCTATAATGTTTTCGTTTCCTGTTTTTTCGCCATCTCCCCCATATTCCGGGGCAAGAATATTCTTCTTCTTAAACTGGTCGTAATAAATATAGGGCCAACCGGCATCATCCCCTTCATGGAGTTCAAACAAAGTTTCCGCAGGAAGTTCCGCGCTGTGCTTGGCCGTATAGTGTTCAGGATAAAAATCATGGAATGCTCCCCGACCGTGAACGGCGGCAAATAAGGAGTTGGTCTTGTAATTCCAAGCTGTGGCCACGGCATTTTTTACTCCGGTGGCATAGCGTATTCCATCAGAAAAGGATTGGTTTAATTTATTGGCCTTGAATTGCCAAATTCCCCCTGCCGAATCCAGGATGGTGCAGGGCATAATACCGTTTCCGGTACCTTCTTCGCGACAGGAGTCGTTCCAGGAGCCTATGGTGACATAAATGTTGTCATTATTGTCCATTACAAATGATTTTGCATTGTCCCGGCCTTTATCCGCCAATCCGTCCACTATATTCTCCGGATTATCAATATCGATTATTTCTTCATTTTCATTTAATTTATAGCGATAGATCCCAGAATTGGAAGAGGTGTACAAGTAACCATTTTTTATCAAGATGCCTGTCCCTGGTAGATTGCCAAATTGATGTTCCCCATCAATTTTTCCGTCCTTGTCCGCATCTTTTAATACTATAATTCCTTTATTATCCTTTAACTTGGATCGGTTAATATAGATATCCCCGTTTTTTGAGACGGTCATATGTCGTAGATTTCCCAAATCTTTGGCTACGACCTCAAGGGAAAACCCCTCAGGGATCACTATATCCGTTTCATTGATTGCAACTGCTGTTTTTTCTTTGGAATTTTGTTTGCATTGTGTAGTAAGTGACCCCAATAAAACAATCGCGCATAATGATTTAAACAGAGGGAAGGAAAAGGTGTTTTTCATGAATAAATTTTTAGTAAGGTTTGATCAAGCGTTAAAGATAACATATCAATCCTGGTTTTGGGCAAAAAACCCAAAATTGTCCTAAGATGTTAAAGTTTTTTTATTGAAGTGATTTAAACTTTTTGGATTGTAGTGAACCCGTCCGATCCGATGCGGGCAGGAATCAGCAATTTATTAGGGATAACTTCAAAAAGTTCCGTCAGGGAGCTACTATTAAGTCCTAATCCATTATGAACTTGGCACCCAATTCAAAAATGCCTGCGCTTAATCCGGTGGTTCTTTCATATTGGTTAAACCTAAAACTAATGCTCTTTAATCCAAATTTCCACACTTTGTCCTGGGTAAAAATGTCCTTATAGGTAATGCCCAAGCCATATTGATTGCTATCAAATTTGGACAGGTCATAATCAGAGGTATAATATTCATAGGTGGACAAGGCCGTTTCCTTGGGATAAAAATAGTCGGAGGCAGTTTGGGTATAATAGCGGTACATAGGATATATAGTAAACTTATCCGATATTCTTATTGGGATTTCCATGCTTCCGGTATAGGCGGTCACCCCCCAATCATCATAATAGTACCTGAAATAGGCCCTAAGGCCTATAAGTTCGTTCAAATAGTAGGAAATCCGACCTCCGAGGGGTATTTTAAACCTGCTTACAGGTAACATTTCCACATTGTCCGCCAATTGAAAATTTTCTATAAAAAAGTCGTTCCTGTCCTGCAAATACACCCTTTGGTGCGGGGTGGACAGCAATCCTTCCTGAAAAATAAAGTCCAGGGAAAGTGAGGCCTGAAAACGCTTGGTGATGATTTGGGAAAAATTAAGGGATACGGAATACGAATTCCGATTACGTATATCAAATTCATTGAACAGGGGGGAATAGGTGCCGTTGCCACTGATCCGATTATCAAAAAAGCCCTCCCGTAATTCTATGGGGTACTGTGGGCTATAGGTATCCAGATATACCTGACCACTGATTCCCAATTCCGTATTTTTTTCGTTCATAAGATGGGTATAGCCACCACCGAAGCCTATGGAAAAGTAATCATATTCGGCAGATACCGCAATATTGCCGCTAAGGATATGGTTACGGTCTTTGGAACTATGGGTAAAGGTGGGATGAAAATAGGTTAAAACATCACTTCTGGAGGCTCCCGAAGATTCCACCCATGGACTGGCCGTATTGTTACCGTCAAAAGGGTTGATGTTGCTTGAGGAAGCTGAGGTATAGGCCGAAATTCCTGCATCCAGACTTAGCACATTGTCCTCCCCGATAGGAATGCTCACAATAATCGTTGGGGTCATATCCGTCAGTTTTTCCGTTCCCTCCCCTCCCGTAACAGCTGCATTGTTTCCGTCCTGACTATAATAGCTATATAGCAGCTCCACTTCCGGTGTTTCCAAAACTCTCTTTATATATTCTTGATTGTTTCCCTGGGAAATTCCTGCCCATGAAACCATTCCAAAAAACAATATACATCCTATTCCTTTCATGTTATTTTAATTGCATCCGCATCCACCACCTGTTTTGCCCCCATTGGCCCCTGCAGCAGCTTCCCGATAAATGTGAAAATTGGTTTCAAAGCGTTCCAGACTTTTGGCGGCCAAGTCCATTTCTTCATCGTTGAGGTATACTTTATCGTATTCCTTTACCGCAACGCATGAGGATAGTGATAAAATACCAATAATAAGAAGGATGAAATGTCTCATAATGTTATTGGGTTTTGTTAAGTTCAATATTTTGGGAAGTATGAATATTGTTTTGATCATCTATAATGATGCATTCCACCCCTTTAATTTGGTCGATCATATGAATACCGGTTTCCGTTCCGGTAATAAAAACGGATGTTGCCAGCGCATCGCACAATTCGGCACTAGGGGCAAAAATGGTGACGCTTTGGATACCTGTGGAGGGGTAGCCCGTTCTTGGATCAATGATATGACTGTATTTTACCCCATTAAAGGTGACGTATTTTTCATAATTACCCGAGGTGGCCACGGCCGCATTGACTACGGGGAACCAGGAGAAAATGTTGTTTTTGTTCAGAGGGTTGGTAATGCCTACCATCCAATCCGTACCATCCGGTTGTTTTCCCCAGGTGGTCAGATCCCCGGAGGCATTGATTATTCCTGCGCTTGCCCCTTCAGCTTTTAGCAGGTTTCTCACCTTGTCGGCAGCGTATCCTTTTCCTACGGCCCCAAAACCTATTTTCATCCCCTCCAATTTTAAAAATACGGTTTGTGCTCTTTTGTCCAGAACAATGTTTTGGTAGCCGATCTTGGCAACAGAATTTTTCAAGGCTTCCTTACTGGGCATTTTGGTCATACTGCCATCATATTTCCAAATCTTGTCCATGGAGGCATAAGTAATATCGAAGGCACCGTCCGTAATTTTGGAAACGGTGATGCATCGTTCGATGAGGTCAAATAATTCCGGATCTACTTTTACGGGCAATATGCCCGCATTTTTATTTATGTCAGAGGTCTGTGAGCTAGGGCTCCATGAGGAAATCAATTTTTCTATTCTGGTAATTTCTTCAATGGCCTTGTCTATATAATGGTTGGCCGTAACCTCATCTTTTGCAACCACAGTAATATCGAATCTGCTCCCCATTAATTTTGTGGTTCGTCTTTGTGCCAGTTCCTGGGAAAAAACGGTACAATGAACCAAAATGGCAATTGCGAATATTATTGGGTTTTTCAACCTTCAAACGATTTTAATAGTGCAATATATTCCTTAACGCTTATATTCTTATATCCGGTCTGGCCCAAAATATTGCCATTGGCATCCAAGACCAGCACCAGGGGGAAATATCCGTTTTTGTTATATTTTTCGGCAAGTTGGGCATTTTTATTTCGTTGGTCCCCTGAGAGTTGGTTGGCTTTTTTTCTTGGAAAATCTGCCCTTAGCAGAATCCAATGTTCTTTGGCATATTCCTGAAATTCCGTAGACTGCCAAATGCTCTTATCCAGTTTAATGCAGGGGGCGCACCAATCGGAACCGGAAAACACCAACACTACATTTTGATGGTTCTGTTTGGCCCTGGCAGCTGCTTCCGACCAATTGCTTTCCCATTTCTGTGCGGATAGAAAATTTGACAAAAATAGGGCCATTACTAAAGTCCACTTCTTCATTATAGAAGGTTTAAAACATAAAGGTATCACTTTTGGACATATTGGTACATGATAATTATTATATACATTTTGTCGGACATTGGCTAAATCCTTACATCACCATATTCATTATAATCTTGTAATCGAGAAATTTATGTATAGGGAAAAGTTAATTGTTATTTTATGTTATTCATCCATCCTACCCATTGATCGGTCCATGTGGCCAAATGTGGATCCGTTAGGCCCAATGCAAAACCGTGCCCTCCGCTTGGATAGATATGCATTTCAGCAGCAACCTTATGCTTTAAAAGCGCAGTATAAAATAGAAGACTGTTATCTACGGGAACAGCGGTATCGTCCGTAGCGTGGACCAAAAAAGTGGGAGGGGTATCGGCCGTAACCTGTAATTCGTTGGAGAAATGATCCAACATTTCTTGGGAAGGGTCTTCACCCAATAGGTTTTTTCTGGAACCGCCGTGGGTATTGGGTTCCCCCATCGTAATTACCGGATAGGCCAAGGCCATAAAATCCGGACGGGCACTCAGTTGGTCAATGGCATCCTTTGGGGCATAAACCTCTTCCTTATAGTGGGTACCCAAGGTAGAGGCCAAATGTCCTCCGGCAGAAAAACCTATGATACCAATGTTATTGGGGTCAATATTCCACTCTGTTGCCTTGGAACGCACTGTCCTCATGGACCGTTGTGCATCCTGCAGGGGCACTATATGCTTATCTTTTTGAGAATTGGCACTGGGCAAACGATATTTTACCACAATGCCCGCAATGCCCTTGGAATTTAAGAATTTGGCAAAATCGGTCCCTTCCCAATCATAGGCCAGTATTCCGTAACCACCTCCTGGAAATATCAATACCGCCTGTCCCGTAGCATTTTTTTTGGAGGGCAGATATACTTCCAATTGGGGCATTTGGACCTTGGCGATCCTCACGATATCTGCACTGACCACCTCTTCTTTTTCATCTGTTTTTATAGCGTTGGGAATGTCGTTGGGCCAAAGGGGAAGTACGGTGTTTTGTGCGAAAGTGGTCATAGTAAATAAACAGCTAAAGAGGAAATAAAATGGTTTCATCATAATTTTTGAATTGATTGATATGGTTAAAGATAGAAAATTTGGATGAACAAGTAGGTTAATGGTTTTTCAAACGTACCCATTCCAAAAATGAATAGTTTTAAGTGATTTTCACTACAATAATGATTGTTTTTTAATATTTATTAATTATTAAAATATGTGTTTCAATAATTACTGGTTATTTATTATTTTTTTAAATCATTGATAATAAAAGTATTATAATATTGATGCCATATAATTTTTTATACTCATTGGAAGTATTGAAGGGGATTCTGTAGAAGGGACCACCCTAGTCATTTCGAACGACCGCCAGGGAGGAGAAATCACAGAAGTAGCTAATCTGCAGGCTCACGAAAACTTTAAAATAGTAATGCCATGAGCTAAATCGCATATCTGGCATCGATCAAAGATCCGGTCCGATTCGTTTATAGGGATACCGGCAATAGGTATGTGCTATTCTCCATTTTGTTGTCCCTATTCCCGGGGATCAAGTACCAGGTAGTTGCAACTTCCCAATCGTTGCGAAAAGACAACTTATGTTGAAGTGACTACTGCTGTTGCCATATACCAACTAGGAAAAAGAAGGAAGCCGGATGGGCTTAGGGGCTTAACCAGATTTCCTGTCCGGGGCGTGTTTGGAGGATCAATATATCCCCTTCCCAAGTAAGTTTTATTCCATCTTCAATAGAAATTTCTTTATTAGGGAAAGGGTTTTTTAGTCGCAGTTCCCCACCCTTTTCCGAAAAAATCTTTACCCATTTCAGTTTTCCATGTTGTTTTTGGGCGGAAAATAGAAAGGCACCCTCTGTTCGTAAGTTACTAAATCCGACGTTTTTCCAATCCGATGGAATAGCGGGAAAAAGATGTACGGTTCCGGTATGACTCTGTACCAGCATTTCCTGTAGTCCCGCGGCAAAGGCAAAGTTGCCCTCCAGGGTAAATGGCCTATAGGTAAAATTGGATTTTCCGGTACCCGATTGATCGCCGTTGACATGGAAGCTATTGGGCAGCACAAAGGAGGAGGCAAAATCTTTCAGTGCCTTTGCCGCCCCGTCCCCATCGAATGCCCTGGCCTTTAGGTTGCCCAACCAGCTAAAGGAATAGCCTACCCATTGGCCGGAACCGGTGGCATCCAAATTAGCGATGGTCCTGTCAATAATATCCCTATCCTTTTCCCCATGGGAAGGGTCTATGAGTCCCAGGGGATGAATGGCCATTGAATGGGAAAAATGGCGGTGCGATTCGTTATAGGGCAGGCCGGGGGAGAACATAAGTCCCTGTTCGTTCACGGCATAGTCCGGCCACTCGTTAAGACCGGTGTTCCATTTATCCGCTTCTTCCTTCAGCCCCAGCTCCAATGCCAGTTCCGCTGCATGGGAATAGGTCCATTTGATCAGGGCCAGATCAAAATTGGTCATCTCATCGAACCAGGCTTCCCTGGAATTATTGTGGATTTCCGGACTGGAACTTAAGGGAAGTTTTCGTTTGCCATTGGCATCCAAAACCGAAAGTTCGTCAAAATGGACGGCCACCTCCCTGATCCACGGATAGGCTTCGTTCTTGAGAAAATCCCGGTCCATGGAATAGCGCCAGTGCAGGTATAAATGTTGTCCCAACCAGGCCCCTACGGTGGGCCCGAAGGAATATTGGATCCATCCGCCCATGGGCTCTCCCTTCAGGGTGGTGACCCCGGGAACATTTAGTCCGTTGGTGCCGTAGAAATCCTTGGTATATTTTTTAAAGACGGGTTTGTACCGGACAAGCCAGTCGATAAACCCTTGTTCCAGATCCAGATGGTTGCCGGAATAGGTAGGCCAATAACTTAACTGTGTATTAAGGTCATGGTGGAAATCCCCTTTCCAGGGCGGTAATTTGCCGTTGTCGGCCGTCCATACGCTTTGCAGGGATATGGGCGGTGCACCTTGTCTGGCCGCGGATCCCAACTTGTACATTTCCATATACCATTGGTTCTGTAAGAGGCTATCGGGAACGCTTATATTGGATTTTTCCCAAAATGATCTCCACCATGCCAGATGACTTTCCAGGGAGGGTGCCATTCCTTCCTGCAATGCATTTGATACTAGCTGCGTTGCAATTTCCTTTTTTTCGGGATCCGAGGTTTGTGAGCTGATGCTCCAACTGCCCTGTATTCCCTTTGGGGTAGGGTTCCACTGGGTATGTACCTGAAACTTAAATTTGTCCCATCCCTTTTGATCATAGGTGATCATATGGTCCTTTTGCGTGACCTTGCCGCCCTCATAATTCAATCTCCGAAGGTCTTGCCCTGTTACAGGGTCGTTGGCGTTATCCTGTTTTACCGATACATAGGCAGGCGGAATCATGGAAGGGTTCAGATCTCCGTTAATGTTTTCAAAGGTATACCAGCCCAAAGGCTCGGTGGCGTGGACAAAGGTTTTGAGTATGCCACCGTTCTTCCATGTTACTTCGCACATTGCCGTTTCCAAGTTCAGCTTTACCGATGCTATCTCCCCTAATCCTTTTATATCGAATTCCAGGGCAGCACCCGGAATTTTTGACGGTGCGGGTAATTGATCATAAGGAACATCATAACGGTCCTGTACATTTCTATATGTGTCTTTTTCCCATTGCTCTTTTACCCAATCAAAGCCGTAATTCTCGAAATCTAGATTTTCCATGGGTCGGAGGTCCCACAGATCCGCTCGGTCCAAGGATAATCGAAGTTTTCCATTATTTTCCCATACCAAGGCTCCTACGGTACCATTGCCCAGGGGAATGGCTTCGTCCCAGGTCGTGGCCAATCGATTGAAAGTAAGTTCATATTTGGGCATATGGTCCAATGCTGCTTTTTCATGCTCTGGATGACAGCCTGTTATGAAGAGTATCAAGGGAAAGAGATATATAATTTTCGTATTCATGTGTATTGCTTTAATATTGAATATATTAAAAATTATGTATTATCGTTGGCATGATTTTCCATTTTCACGGAATAATCCCGGGCCAATTTATAGGGTGCTGTTTTTATGCCCGGTTTTATTGGGATAACAATCCGGTTTTATTGGGATAACAATTATGCTGGCCTTTTAAATTTTCCGAGATCCCTTATGGGACGGTGATATCAAAAAAATGGTTGGCCAAATTTTTGGCCAACCATTATAATCAATAAACACTTATGTTTTTGCGTAGGTTCAATTTAATTTCCTCCGCTACCTATTGTAGGATTGTTTTTATCCCACCATAGTCTTTGGGAATTTAGTACACTGGGGGTTTCATCCCTTGGGCTGGTAAATCCTTGATCTGCGCTTGCTTTCTCCCAGTTTTCCCTATTTAAATCACCTGGTTCCGGTGTTGGGGCCCTTCTTGGAAAGGGTATTTCATTGTCATCGGTAGGATACCGTGCCAATAACGAAGATCCATATTTTGGATAACCGGTACGCATGGATAAGACCCATCCTTCCGAGGGCAATCTGTAAAAATTCAAAAACTGTTGTATATACACTTTTTCCAAATCGTCCGTACCGTTAAATTGGACTTCGGGAGTTGCAAGATAATTGGTAATCTCATTATCGGCTATAGGTAGATAGGGATATGTTTTATTGGCCACCCTTAAGGAAAGATCTCCTTTTTCCCCTAGCATATTGTAGGTTCTGATAGATGATTCTATTCCTCTAATGTACCAATCCTCGGCATTTCCGGAAGTATACCCTTTAAGTATAAATTCGGACATCATAAAACAGACCTCCGCATAGGAAATGACTACATCCGCATAATTGCCTTCTGCAGGTGGTAGTCCGCCATAGGTATGTTTCGATTCCTGAATCAACCTTCGGTTCCATTTTGATACCATCATAGTATTGGTCCCTATTGTATTGGGATCGTCTATAAATAAATAATATCCGGGGATACCAATATTTGGATCCTGTCTATGGGTGGGGGCCCCAATATAACGGTATCCCAATATATCCTCTCCGTCTGCGGTAGTATATAGCACCGTATTGTCATTGTCTATATCCACAGCAGGTGAAATATCGTCTGGGCTTGCAAAGGCATCAATGGATTCTTGGGTATATCCATTGGGTTCAAAGAAAATTCTCAATCTTGGGTCTATAGTACTTTTCATAAAATCCACTATAGGTTTTGCGGCCCACATAAGCCCTTTCCATTCAAAGGCCGCACCGGCGGAACCACGGTAGGTTCCCCCTAGGTCAAAGGTGAACTGATCTTCATCACTTTCAAATAACCGGCCATCTGCCACCACACTGGTTATAATTTCCCTTGCCCTGGTTTCGTTTTGGGACAGCAAACGGGTAGCAATGCGCAGTTTAACCGCATTGGCACATTTTATCCATTTTGTAGCATCCCCATTATATACAATGTCACTACTGCCAAAGTCGAATTCATTGGCCAAATTCTCACTTAAGTTTGTTATTGCACTGTCCAATTCGTTTATCAATTGCAATAAAAGGGTTTCCTGTTTATCATAGATAGGGTCTAATTTTCCTTCATGGCGACCTTGTCCTGCTTCGGAATAGGGAATATCCCCATATTGATCCGTAATGGTCAAGGCAAAAAAAGCTTGAAGTACATCGGCAGCGGCTACCAGTTTTTGTTTGGATTTTTTCTCCTCTTCGGGCAGCTGGCTTATTTGAAGCCGCATCTCATCCAAGTGGTTCATAACCGTTCCGTAGAAAGTACCGTATTTACTGCCAGGTAAAATGGTATTTACATCATCTGCATTGGCAACACCTTGGGAGAGGTATTGGGCCCATGTCATTTTTTGATGATTTTCATGGTACCATTCACCACCACCTTTGTAGGTGCCTATAGATTTTTGCACATAAGTAAACAAGGTTTCCGGAGGGGGAACCCCTACGTTGGGATCGGTATTTATCTCCTGAAAATCTTTTTCGCACCCTACCAAAAGTCCCAGTGCAAACATTATATAAATTATTTTTTTCATGGTGTCTAAATTTTTCCGATTAGAAATTAAGATTTACTGCAAATGTTATGGACCTGACATATGGTGCGGATCTCATTTGTAACGGATTGGCTGCAGCATTATTACTTATTGATGGATTGATATTGTCCGGCATCGAGTTGTAAATGAATCCCAGATCCCTTCCGGTCAGTGAGAGCGAGGCGCTACTTATGGATAATTTGTCCAATATTGATTCCGGTACTTGATAGGACAGCGACAACTCCCGTAGGGCCACCCAACTTTGGGTATAGACCCCGGTTATGGGAGTACCCGTACTTGCAGATGTCCATCTATAAATATAACCGGACCAATGGGTAGGTTCTACCAATCCCTGTTCGTATGCCTGCTGATAGGTAAGACCGCCTACATCAACATTGGTTCTGTTGTCCGCAGGGCCTGAAGTAATCGTTGTTCCATCGGGAAAAACACCATGAGGTATATATCCATCTTCATAGGTCTTGCCATAAAAATTTTGGCCCTGTCCCTGGCTGGTCCAAACAATACCCCCTTGGGAGGCGTCCCTGTATGGTAAAGAACTTTTTAGTACCCCTTGGTGCAGTCCATATCTGGCATCCGCAGAGTATATTTCACCCCCGTATCTGGCATCTACAATAGCGCTTAGTCGCAATCTCTTGAACCTAATGGAAGTATTTGCACCGCCATACCAATCCGGTTGCATATTTCCCATTACGTGCAACGAATCCAAATTATTGATCCCTATGGGATAGGCTACGGACCAGCCATTCCGGTTTGCCAAAATAGGAATATCGTGATTCTCCGTATTGGCCCCGTCATAATAGGTGTACCCCCTTCT
>CBFGWQ010000131.1:0-11101 GCA_965652575.1 uncultured Arenibacter sp.
GTGTTCTTGGTTCTAAAAGCGAAGCGGTCTTTTGTCAAACTTTCGGATAGTTGTGCTGATATCCATAATTTATTGCTTTTGTGTTTCCGGACAATTATATTCCGAAATCATTTTCCGTTATTATTTTAAAAACCAAATTACGTAGCTCCGCATTAACCGGGATTTGGCATGCCAATCTGCTTTGTGGGGAAGCATCGTCCAATTGGGACAGGGTATGTTTTTCATCCTGTTCCATTTTGCAACTTACAGTGCCTTCAAGAATTTGTATATGGCATGTTCCACACCATGCCCTGCCTTTGCAATCTCCCCATTCCTGCAAGTACTTGTCAAAAAGAAGCTCCATGAGGCTATGGTATTCATTAGGTCTGCAAGTGGCAGAATTGGTATCCCCATATTCATCTATATAAGTAAAAGTATAGGGTTCCGGTTTCATATATTAAATATGGATCCCTATAATGGTCAGTATGCTGAAAAAGACGCTTAAAACCAATAGGTTAAAGGTGATTTTAGGGCTTAATCTGGCCAAAACGGCACCGTTATAGGCCATACATAAAATAGTAACCAAAAAAAGCAGGGTAAATTTGATGGCTGCCGGCATGTGGTTCATAAGGATTACCATGGCGGCAACCGATCCAATACAACTTTGGCCAATAATGGCAATGGTGGAATACCCTGTTTGTTCCCTTTTAAATTCGTTCAATAGTTGATTATAAAGTCTCATGATCATTATGTTTTAGTGTTATTCCCAAAACCTATCGGTAGTACTTTCCAAAAAATGGGTTTCCTTATGATGTTCCAAGATGGATTGCAATTGTTGTTCCGTGGCCACCTTCTGAATTTCATTGAACAGTACCCGTTCCTCAAATCGTATGTGTTGTTCCAGTTCTTCCTCTATATGGTTTAGGGATTTTTTTAATTCGGAAGTGCTTCTGAACAGTCGATCCAGCCTTCGATGCTGTGCAATGGCCTTTTTTACCAATATGTTGTCATTTCCAAGAATGGGAAAAAGGTGTCTTTCTTCCTCCTTAAAATGCGGGGTCAAATAGGTTTTGTAAAACCAATCGGCATAGGTTTTTATCCGATCTGTAGATATTCCCTTGGAAAGACCGGTCCTAATTTTCCATGATAGCAGTAAACCTTGATGGTGTTCCCTGCTCAAAGGTTGTATAGCTTTATGTCTTTTTATAGGTTTAACGTTCATATCAACTTATTTTATTTTGGTCAAGACCATTTTAAAGTTCTTTCTACCCCATGTTTTTTAGAATGGGTAGGAGTCCTGGTCGTCCAAAGGGGTGCGGCGGGGGGAAGTTATTTTAAGTACCGCACCTTATTGGTAACAATAACGGGCTGCCCAGGAATGGGATCGATAGTCGTTCGGTAATCTTTAGGCATTTAATTCTTTTTCCAGGGCAATGGCTTTTGGGAAGAGAATGTTGTTCTCCAAATGTATATGCCTATGCAGGTCCTCTTCAAACTCCTGAAGTAGGGAAAATGCTACTCTATAGGTGTTGCAGGCATCGGCAGGGGGATTGTAGTTATTGCTCAACTCCTCTATGAGCCTGAATCGATCCCCTTCGTTCTCATGTTCCTGCATCATCATTTGTATGGGATTTTGAATGGTGCCAAAATGTTGTTTTTCCGGTGCCTTACCGTATTGTTTGTTCTGTATCATTTTGCGTACGGCGGGGAAGACGATAAGTTCCTCCTTTTTCATGTGCATGGCCAGTTCCCCGGCACTTTTATTGAAATGCTCCGTGATGGCATAAAGCTCTGGGTGCCGGTCACCATGAACCCGGCATAGTTTGGCCAGATATTGATTTAGGATCGGTATTTGTGCCTCAACATATCTATGATGTTTTTTTTCAATATAATCTGCCAATAGGTCCAGGGGCCATGTTTTAAAGTCGATATTGCTATCATTGGTTTGATGTAGCACCGTTTCAATCTCCTGTAAAAGGAGATTGGTGTCCAGTTTATTTTTTTCGGCCACCTCCACAATACTGCGGTTGCCCTTACAACAGAAATCTATCTTATGATTTTTGAATACCTGTGCAGTACGGTAGTTTTCTGCCACTATTTCACCAATATTTTTGGTCATTAAATTTTCCATAGTTGTTAATTTTTAAAATTTATAATTGAATCGGTCGCCATAATGGCAACTGCTTTGAAGTTTTTTAATACGCTAAGGCTATGTTTCAATCCTGCCGGGACCAGTAGGGTGGACCCTTTTTCCAATACGTATTCCACATCCTTGGTCTTAAGTATGGCTTTGCCTTCTTGGACAACAATGACGGCCTCGCATGAACTGCTGTGTTCCGGCATGCCCATGTCCGTCAAGGCGTTAATTTGTAGTACTTTAAGGCTTTTACCTACCTCTAGGTGCGTCAATTGTGGTCTGTTCAATACTTCCATAATGTTCATTTTTATAGGTTGTTCCCCAGTTTTGTTTTTCGGTTTCCGTCCATACGTTTGGAAAGAATTTACGTTGCTGATATTTTGGATGGAGGTATTTTTTCCAATCCGAACCACCGGTGGCTACTTTGTTTTCCCCTTTTTTATCCAAATAGTGTTCGGCAGTGCTTAAATGGACCATGGGCCAATCTATGTTGTATAGTTTATCGAAGGTGCGAAGTCGGTTCCTCAATGCATCCGGGACATAGGGCAGTAGGTCCAACTTGTCTTCCAAGGTATTGCCCATTACATTTTTTGCCATTTCCATCAAGGAAGAAAGATATTTTTCTTCAAAAAGCTGAAGTGTAAGGGTCTTTTTACCGGTTTTGGGGTCCGTTCCGGCATCTTTCCAATATATATGTTCAAAACATTCCCTTAAATCCAGATCGTTGGAACCTTCTTTTTTATATCTATGGCCAATTAAGTTTGTCAGGGAGGTACAATGCAGTTCTATAAACCGGAATTGGGCGGATTGAAAGCCGCTGGCAGGGGTCAAGGTTTTTCTAAAGATATTGTAATCTTCATAATCCATTCCTACCTTCATGATATCAAAGGAACTGATCAGCATGGAGGTATAATGTATAAGTCGGTCCACTTTATTAATCAGAAAACCGGTAGTAGGTGCTTTTTCCCCCACTATCTGCCGTAATTCATGCAACATCATTTTAAGGTACAGTTCGGTGACCTGATGGTACATTATAAAAATGGACTCATCCTTAAAATTGGTCCGCGGCCTTTGAAGTGAAAGCAGGGTTTCTACCTCTATATAATCCCAATAGGTGATGGGCTTTGCGTGAAGAAGTCCCTCCAGATAGGTGTCGGGATTTTCCCCCAGGGCTTGGTATTTTTCTTCCAACTTGTTGGTGATGTTTAACATGGATTATTTTGTATTTGATGATATTTTTGACAACATGGTTCGTTCGCTATTTTATTTGAAGAGTTTAATACCTTTTTATCTTTTATTAGTGTAAATTTTTACCTTTTTAAGTGGGTTAGACCAATATCCAATCCTGTCGCCAATTCATATAGGCTCGTATTTTGAAGCATAAGCTTCAGATTTTCCCTGATTCCCACAAATTTATCGTGGACGGGACAGGGTCGATCGGCATCACATTGTTCCAGACCCAGACCACAGCCAACAAATATTTTGTCACCGTCTATGGCCTGTACTATATCGTGCAATTTAATAGTGTCTATTTTAGGCTCTTCTATCTGGAATCCCCCTGTTGGGCCCTTATGGGAATCTATGATTCCACTTTTGGCCAATGACTGCAGTATTTTTGCGGTAAATGCCACAGGGGAATTTACCTCTTCCGCTATCTCCTTAAGGCTTACGCGTTCTCGGCGCATAGATTTTACAGCTATATATATGGTAGCTTTAATTCCGTACTCGCAGGCCTTTGAAAACATATTGATACTATATTAATTTCGTTACAAATGTACTACTTATTCTTATTTCGGACAAATTTATCTTAAATAAAATGGTTTTAGCCGGTATAGCTATTTTTTTACGGCTTAGCTACAACCATAACAATTTAAAGTTCATGACAAATATCATCTTTTTATGTTTTGATTCGGTATTATATTTGTCCCAAATTAGAAATTATTGATGAAACATGTAGTTCTATTTGTTGCGATAATCATGCTGATGAAGCCACTTTGGCCTTTAGCTGAATATGCTATAAATTACGACTATATTGTAGAGAATCTTTGCGAAAACAGGGATACCCCTTCCCTGCATTGCGATGGTAAATGTTATTTGGCCAAACAATTGGCCAGGGAATCGGAGGGAAGCGACAAAAATCCGTTTGAGGGAAAACGCTTCAATATTGAAATTCAGTATTTTTCTTCCTTCTATCCTTTATTGGTTCTTGGAGCGGCCAATGAATACGATAGTTCCGTTCAAAATAATTATAAGGGAATCCAAACTTTGATTTCCGCTCTATATACTACAGATATTGCACAACCGCCAGAGTTGGGATAATTCGATCATCGCCATAAAAAGGATATAGGGTTTATTTCATCCTTATCCAAGCTTATGGTGCCATAAATGAATTGTATTATCTAAATAAAGCAAATGAACATTATTAAGTGTGTCCATAAGGTATTCACAATACTTATGGAAACAAGTAGACCTATGTGCGGTTGGGTACCGTTGTTGGCTATATTTATTTGTCCCATCGTCAGTGGTGCCCAGGAATTGGTATTGCAAAGGGATTCGATCATAACGATCAATCTGGACGAAGTTATCCTTATTTCGGCCAGAAAGGCTTTGGATTACCATCGGCAGCCCAAGCCCCTTTCTACCTTGGACGGGTATTTGGAATCTTCCAAAAAAGTGGATATGGTGAAACGCGGCGCCTATGCCTGGGAACCTACTTTGAACAATATGTTTTCGGAACGTCTTTCGGTAACTATTGATGGAATGAGGATTTTTGGGGCATGTACGGACAAGATGGACCCCGTAACCTCCTATGTGGATGTGTCCAATTTATCCAAGGCCAACATAGCTTCGGGCCAGCAGGGTAGCCAACACGGGAATACCATTGGCGGGGCCATTGATTTGGAACTGGACAGGGGTAATTTTAGGGAAATGGGACTATATGGTGGAGTGGAGACCGGTTTTGAGAGCAACAATCAAATGAGTGTTGTTGGGGCCGAATTCAATTATTCGGATTCCCATTTCTATATGGACACGGATATCATTTATCGCAAGGCAGGGAATTATTTTGCCGGGGGCGACGAAGAAGTGGAGTTCTCCCAATTTGAAAAATATAATTTTTCGGCCAATGGGGGATTTAAAATTGCAGAAGATCAATCACTTACGGCCAGTCTTATATATGATGAGGCCAGGGATGTAGGCTATCCTGCCTTGACCATGGATGTTTCCTTGGCAAGGGCCATTATTGCATCGGTAGGCTTTGAACAGGACGCCTTATGGGGCAGTTTAAGGAACTGGAAATCCAAACTGTATTTTAACAAGGTGACCCATGTCATGGACGATACCAAACGGCCTAATGTACCTATCCATATGGATATGCCCGGTTGGAGCGATACTTATGGTTTTTACTCCCAAGCAGCATTACAGGTCAATAAGCATCAGTTTTTATTTAAGTTGGACGGGTATTACAACAAATCCCTGGCAGAAATGACCATGTACCCCAATGATCCGAACGAGTTGCCCATGTTTATGCTCACCTGGCCAGATGTACGCACCGCCAATGGCGGGGTCTATGCCGAGGATGAGCTGGATCTAAACGGCAGTTTTCTAAAAATAGCGACCAGGATGACCGTTCAGAACCAGAATGTTGCGGACGGGTTTGGATTGAACAGCCTAAAGATTTTTTATCCGGGGATGGAGCAATCCAAAACACGGTTCCTGAAAAGTATTTCGGGGCAATGGCATAAAATGTGGATGCCGTGGCATTTTAATGCGGGACTTTCCTATGGCGATAGGGCGCCTTCCGTGACGGAAGGCTATGGCTTTTATTTGTTCAACAGTTTTGATAACCATGATTATATTGGGAACCCCGGACTGGCCAACGAAAAATCCATGGAGGCCAATACCAAAATCTCTTGGGAAAAGCCCAAGTTTAAACTAAGTGCCGAGGCCAATTTTTTCCACATCGCCGATTATATCATTGGGGAAATTGATCCTTCCCTGAGTGCAATGACCATAGGGGCGGAGGGAGTAAAGATCTATAAGAACCTGGAGTACGCCAATTTGTTCAACACTTCCTTGGATGTGGAATACGCCGTTCTGCCGAAACTGAAATGGTCCGGGTCGGTCTCCTATGACCTTGGTACGGACCACAATGGTGGTAATATACCTTTTATAAGTCCGTTTTCTTACCGCTCGGGACTACAATTTGATAATAGATTGTTTTCAGCTGCCCTAAGGATAACCGGAGCGGGCAAACAAGTGAACTATAATCCTGAATTCGGGGAAGATCAAACACAGGCCTACACCGTATGTTCCTTGTCCTTTGGTAAAACTTTTAAATTTAACAACGATTCCATATACGCGAAGTTTGGGGTAGAGAATATTTTTGATGAAAATTACTCTACCTATACCGATTGGAAAAATATCCCTAGAATGGGACGAAACTTCTTTTTAACACTTTCTTATTCCATTAATTAATAAAATATAGATATAATGAAACATCCATGACTAAAAATTTAGTCACACAGTGAAATGATTATATGGATGTTGCATGTGACCATTAAAAAAACAAATAAATAATAAACACATGAAAACAATAAGACTAGTTCTATTTATAATTATAGCCGCTTTGGGATTATCATCCTGTTCATCCGATGGGGACGATACCCCGAAAATTGAAGAAAATCCTATGGAGGGATTTAATTTGTTGACCAATATTGAGGCCAATGGGCATAGTTTGGAACTGTATTCTGAACGGAAATCAGGTTTTACTATCGGGTACAACGAAATTTTTATCCGTATAAAAAATAATGCCGATGATAGTTATTTTGCACATCCGGAAATTACATGGATGCCCATGATGCATATGATGGGCATGGACCATTCCTGTCCAAAATCGGAATTGAATATTTTGGAGGATTACAACACGGTGGCCAAGGGCTATATCGTATTTCAGATGCCTGGGAATACCGATGAATTTTGGGATATAACCTTTGCCTATGAAGTAAATGGACAGGAATTTTCGGTGACCGAAACCATAGAGGTTACTGCGCCAAACGATGGTAAACAGACCGTGGCTGCATTTATGGGAAGTGATGGTGTAAGGTATGTCCTGGCCATGGTTGAACCTACCGACCCCAAGGTTGCCGTTAACGATATACGGGCCATGCTGTTTAAAATGGAAAGTATGATGGACTTTCCCACTGTGGATAATTATTCCGTAACGCTTGATCCACGTATGCCCGGTATGGGCAACCACAGTTCCCCCAACAACGAAGATTTAACCTTTGATGCCGCATCCAAATCCTATAAAGGTAAATTGTCCCTGACCATGACCGGGTATTGGAAACTTAATCTAAAATTGTTGAACGGTACGGGAGAAGTTTTGAAAGGAGAAGATGTTACCGAAGAAAACGAAGCTAGTAGTCTATATTTTGAATTGGAATTTTAGATAGGACTGAAATGTTATAAAAAAGGCTACCTATATGGCAGCCTTTTTTGTATTATAATCTCTTGGTGCTTAAAAATGGTACCTCACAAATGCTTCCATGGCAGCATAATGTGCCAATCCCAATTCATCGTATTTGGTGGCCGTTTCCTTGTTCCTGTCCTCTGCACGTTGCCAGAATTCCCGTGAATCCGATCCTTGGAATACCACTCCGTCTTTTTGGGATTGGTGTTTAAAAATTCCGTAACGCTTGGCCAATACCTGACTTGGGCTCATGGGTACGGCCATTTCAATATCCTCTATATCCCACTCTTGCCATGCTCCGCGGTACAGCCATAACCAACAATCCTTCATATAGGATTTGGGCTTAAGACGTTTTAAGGCCTCAAAAATGATGTCCAGACACACTTTATGGGTTCCATGTGGATCGGCCAAATCGCCCGCCGCGTAAATTTGGTGCGGTTTAATTTTTTCGATCAGGTCCATGGTGATTTTGATATCTTTCTCTCCCGGAGGATTCTTCTCAATAGTACCGGTCTCATAGAAGGGCAGGTCGTTAAAATGTATCTGCTCGTCGGTAAGTCCAACGTAATAACTTGTGGCCCTGGCCTCACTTCTACGGATAAGGCCCTTTATGTTCCTTACTTCTTCAATGTCTATTTCGCTGGTTTTTTTGTTCTTGATGAACTCGGTAGCTTTTTTGTATATCTCGATTGATTTTTTGTTGTCCAGACCAAAGGAACGGTTGTAATCGATCACAAAATCGGAGAAGCGCAGGGCTTCGTCATCGGCCACGGCTATATTTCCGGAAGTCTGATAGGCTACATGCACTTCATGGCCTTGGTTTTGCAGGCGCATGAACGTACCTCCCATACTAATGATATCATCATCCGGGTGCGGACTAAAGATAAGTACACGCTTTTTGGCCGGATTTGCCCTTTCCGGTCTATTGCTGTCATCGGCGTTGGGCTTTCCTCCGGGCCAACCGGTAATGGTGTGCTGTAGCTTGTTGAAAATTCTAATGTTGATATCGTAGGCATCCCCTACTTCGGTCAACAAATCGCTCATACCGTTTTCAATATAGTCGGCCTCGGTCAGCATTAATACCGGTTTCTCCAATCTTAGCGCAAGTCCAACAACGGCCTTCTTGATCATTTTCTCGTTCCACTCTACCTTCTCAACGATCCATGGAGTGCTTACCCTGGTAAGTTTTGAGGAAGATCCCTTATCAAGGATAAATATGCTATTGGGGTGATCCTGTAGGTAGGATGCCGGTACCTGCTCTGTTATAGGGCCCTCGGCAGAAGCCTTGATGATAGACGATTTTCCTTCCCCCCAGGCCATGAGGATAACTTGTTTGGCCCGCATTATTTGCTTTATTCCAAGGGTGATCGCTGTTTTTGGGGTATTGTTCAAGCCTTGGAAATCCTTACTGGCCGCCACTCTGGTAATGTGATCCAGGGTAACGAGTCTGGTTTTGGAATTGGGCAGGGATCCGGATTCGTTAAAACCTATATGCCCGTTGCCGCCAATTCCCAAGATTTGTAGATCGATGCCGCCCAAAGCGTCTATTTTGGCCTCGTACTCCTTGCAGTAATCGGCAATATCCTTTTTTGATAAGGTTCCGTCCGGAATATGATAATTTTCAGGTTCAATATCCACATGGTTAAAGAGCAATTCTTTCATAAACCGCACATAACTTTGTATGGCATCCGGTTCCATAGGATAATATTCGTCCAAATTGAAGGCGATCACATTTTTAAAACTAAGGCCTTCCTCCCTGTGCAGGCGGACCAGTTCGGCATACAGCCTTTTTGGTGTGGAACCAGTGGCCAGTCCAAGAATGCACATCTCCTTTGCCTTTTGTTTTTTCTTAATTAACAACCCTATTTCAGCGGCTGCTGCCTTGGATGCAACCTCTGAAGATTCGAAGATGACCGTATTGATTTTTTCAAACCGTTTTTCAAAACTGGTAACCTTGTCGATTTTACTTTTAATCATGGAGCGCTAGATTTTTTTGTTCATTTTTGGTTGAATCGATAAAAGTAGTACAAAGTATTCAAATGCCTAAAAAAGATAAGGAATTTTACGCAAGTTTAAGAATAAAATAGATTTATTGATACTTTTTTAATCTTTTCCAAAATGGGCTGTACAATACTATTAAAATTAATATCTTGGCAAATTATTTGCTCACTAAGTGGATTTGAATAATCCGATGCGGGCGGGCTTTCCCCAGGGTCGTTTACCATAATGGGAAGGTGGCTTAAAATAATAATGCCGTCATAGGAGTAATGTTTTATGTATAAAAATAATAATAATGAGTTTGACTTTGGAAAATACGTGGAGATGGTACGGGCCCAAAGACCCTGTTTCCTTATTGGATATTAAACAGTCCGGGGCAACCGGTGTGGTTACGGCCCTGCACCATATTCCCAATGGGGAAATTTGGCCAGTGGACGAAATTAAAAAGAGAAAGGAGGAGATAGAGGCGGTGGGTCTTGGCTGGTCTGTTGTAGAAAGTGTCCCCGTACATGAAAGTATTAAGACGCAACAGGGCAATTTTAAGAAGTATGTGGAAAATTATAAGGTCACTGTTGCCAATTTGGGATCTTGCGGGATCGATACCATTTGTTACAATTTTATGCCCGTATTGGATTGGACGCGGACCAATCTTGATTTTGAGCTGGAGGATGGGTCTACGGCTCTAAGGTTTGAAAAGGATGCTTTTGCAGCTTTTGAACTTTTTTTATTGAAACGTCCGGGTGCGGAAAAATCATATTCAGGGGAAGAGCGGGAAGCGGCCATGGCGTACTATGGCAAAACCTCGGAAAAGGACAGGAAAAAATTGGTAAAGAATATAATAGCCGGGCTTCCGGGTGCGGAAGAGGGCTATAGTTTAAAAGAGTTCAATCAGATTTTGGCGACCTATGACCAAATTGGTGCCAAGGAACTGAAGCAACATCTGTTCTCTTTTTTACAAAGTATAATTCCCGTGGCCGAAAAAGCAGGGGTACGCATGTGCATACATCCCGATGATCCTCCATACCCAATTTTGGGATTGCCAAGGGTGGTAAGTACGGAGCAGGATATTCTTGATCTTTATAATGCGGTGGATAGTCCCAACAACGGACTAACCTTTTGTACCGGATCTTTTGGCGTTAGGGCGGACAATGATTTGGTGGGAATGGTAAAACGCTTGGGGCATCGTATACATTTTATGCACCTGAGAAGTACGCAGCGCGATGACAAGGGTAATTTTCATGAGGCCGATCATTTGGCCGGGGATGTGGATATGTTCGGGGTATTGAAGGCCTTGGTGGAAGAGCAGCTAAAGAGAAGTGCCGCAGGAAGAAAAGATCTGAGGATGCCCATGCGGCCGGATCACGGCCATAAAATGTTGGACGATCTTAGGAAAAGGACAAACCCGGGATATTCCGCCATAGGAAGGCTAAGGGGGCTGGCAGAGTTGAGGGGACTGGAATTGGGAATTAGAAAATCCCTGTCCCTCTAGGGCCTGTTAAGATTATAGCAAAAGATGG
>CBFGWQ010000132.1:0-10856 GCA_965652575.1 uncultured Arenibacter sp.
TAGAGCATAAAAAATGCGTCATTGCGAACAAAGTGAAGCAATCTGCCCAATGGGCGACAGATCGCTTCGCACCCCGCGATGACGAAAAACTATTTTTTGTCATGTACAAAACATTAAAGAGAATGAAATATACGTTGTAAGCAATAACATCGCCCAAGTATAAGAAAGTAGGCATTGGGGAATTTTTAGATTAAAAACTGTACCGTATAAATGGACGCCATATTAAAAAATGAATATACCGCAGATTGGATAACCATTATCCTGTTTTCCAGTATCTTTTTTATGGTACTGGCCAAGACTACTTTTTATGGCCGTTTCCTGAACTATATAATCTTACCGTTCAACAACAAATATATCTTCCTTTACCAAAAGAAGGACAAACTATTTAATTGGTTCAGTATTTTTTTCAGTATTTTCCAATTGCTTAATTTTTCCCTTTTCCTGTATTTTACATATACTATTTTTTTCAAAGTTCCGGACGGCCAACAGCTTTTGGCCTATGGTAGTATCTTTATATTGCTTCTTTTATTTTTTACGGTTAAAATACTCTTGCAATTGGGCAACGGTTTTATATTTAATAGCAAGAAGATCATTTCGGAAATAATTTTCAAAAAACTCTCCTACCTTAACTATAGTGGCCTTGTGATGTTATTTGCCAATCTTCTGTTAAATTATGTTTTCAAGGAGTCCAAAACAGTAGTTGTTATAGGTCTTTTATTGGTATTCCTTATAAACGCCATTGGTTGGACAACAACATTGCGAAATCATCAAAATTTCATAGCCAACAATTTTGTGTATTTTATTTTGTACCTTTGCGCTCTTGAAATAGCACCAATTATTATAGTTGGGAACTATATAATAGATCGAAACCTATGAAAGTAAAAACGATTTTGGTTTCACAGCCAGAACCCAAAATGGAAAACTCCCCTTATTCCAAGCTGATCGATAAGGAGAAAATAAAGGTAGATTTTAGACCTTTTATCCACGTGGAAGGTGTTGATGCGAAAATGGTCCGACAACAAAAAATTGACCTTAAAAATTTTACCGCCATTATCCTTACCAGTAGGAATGCCGTAGACCATTTCTTCAGGATCGCAGAGGAAATGAGGTTCAAGGTTCCCGATACCATGAAATATTTTTGTCAGTCAGAGGCAGTAGCCTACTATTTACAAAAGTATGTTGTATACCGCAAGCGTAAAATATATGTCGGGAAAATGAACTTTCCCGATTTAAATACCTTGTTCAAAAAATATAAGGACGAAAAATTTTTATTGCCATCCTCCGACGTTCTTAAACCGATAGTTCCCGAAACGCTGAACAGTTTGGGAATAGATTGGACCAGGGGCATTTTTTACAAAACGGTCATTAGCGATCTTTCCGACCTAAGGGATGTATACTATGATGTGCTGGTGTTCTTTAGCCCTTCGGGGATAGAATCCTTGTTAAAGAATTTCCCTGATTTTAAACAGAACGAGACCCGAATAGCGGTTTTTGGAAATTCAACCGTCAAAGCGGCTACCGAAGCTGGGTTGCGGATAGACATTCAGGCCCCCACCCCGGAAACGCCTTCCATGACCATGGCGCTACAGAGATACATTACCAGTGTAAACAAGAAATAATTTTGCTTAAGAGACTGTCCAAGCTTATCCTTTGGTTCTTATCTATGCGCCAGCTGGCTCCTTCGCTAAAAATGTCTACCAGACATTTTCTTTACGCTCGGCCCTGTCTTTTCCCGCCATACATCAGCTATTTTTCGGTCCGTAGCTATGGCTATGATCCCGATAGCTATCGGGATCAAAATACCTTCGTCTCACAAAAAAATACACTATAAAATATTCCAAAAACAAAATTTGGACAGTCTCTAAAAATTAATTTGGCAAATACCTCCTTATAAAAATCCCGGGCAAGCCCGGGATTTTGCCATTAGAACGCATAACGTTGCGGCCCTCCACGTCTTATTTCCTCATTGGCATAAACTTCAAATTTCTTAAAGTTCTCACGAAAGGCATTGGTCAATTTAAAGGCCGTTTTATAATAGGCGTCATCATTGTTCCAGGTTGCCCGTGGACTAAGCACACTTGTAGGGACTCCGGGGCATTCCCTGGGCTGTGCCACTCCAAAAACGGAGTGGATATGGTATTTATCGTAACTGTACAGTCCCAGTTCGCCACTTAATGCCGCATGAATCATGGCCCTGGTATACTTTAATTTCATTCTGGTACCCACCCCATAAGGACCACCGGTCCAACCCGTATTTACCAACCATACATTTACCCCTGCGTCCAACATTTTTTTACTGAGCATTTCTGCGTACTTGGTTGGGTGTAACGGCATAAACGGCGCCCCAAAACAGGCCGAAAAACTCGGTACCGGTTCCACTACCCCCGCTTCGGTACCGGCCACCTTGGCCGTATACCCGGAAATAAAATGATAAGCGGCCTGACTAGGGGTAAGCTTGGATATAGGAGGCAACACCCCAAAGGCATCGGCAGTTAAAAAGAAAATATTTTTTGGATCCTTGCCTATGGAGGGCAGCTGTATATTATCTATATTATATATGGGATAACTTACCCTGGTATTTTGGGTAATAGAGGTATTTTCAAAGTCAACCACCCCATCGGCATCCAAGACCACATTCTCCAAAAGCGCCCCTTTCCTGATAGCCCCATAAATTTCAGGTTCATTTTCTTCCGAAAGATTAATGACCTTGGCATAACAGCCCCCTTCAAAATTGAACACCGTATTCTCTTTGGTCCACCCATGTTCATCATCCCCGATCAATTTTCTATGGGGGTCCGCCGATAAGGTAGTCTTTCCCGTTCCGGAAAGTCCAAAAAAGATGGCGGTATCCCCATCCTTGCCTACGTTTGCCGAACAATGCATGGGAAGGCAATTCTTAAATACCGGAAGAATAAAATTAAGCGCGGAGAATATCCCCTTTTTAATTTCCCCTGTATAGCCGGTACCTCCTATCAGGACAATTTTTTGGGTGAAATTTAGGATGGCAAAATTATGTTGTCTCGTCCCATCTTCCCCTGCATTTGCCATAAATCCAGGTGCATTGATTACCGTCCATTCCGGGTCAAAACCGGCCAACTCTTCTTCCGTAGGCCTTAAAAACATATTATAGGCAAACATATTGGACCAGGGATATTCATTTATGATCCTAATGTTCATCCTGTAATCCTGGTCCGCACATGCAAAACAATCCCTTACATATAGCTCCTTTTCATTAAGATATTTGATGACCTTATTGTAAAGGGCATCAAACTTTTCGCTGTCAAAAGGTAAATTCACATTTCCCCACCAAATTTTATCGGCCGTAACATCATCTTTTACAATAAACCTGTCCATTGGCGACCTCCCGGTAAATTCGCCCGTATTAATGGCCAAAGCCCCGGTAGAAGTGGTTACGCCCATCTCCTTTTCCACTGTAATTTCATGCAGTTTGGACGGCGGCAATTGGTAATGGATTTTTTTGGCGGTTATCCCATAATTTTTCAACGCAATCGATGTAGTAGACAGTGTCGATGAATTCATAATAATTGAGTTTAATTAAATGATAAGTGTTCCCTGAGTATATTAATTTTAATTTGATGGTTTCTGATGAAGCACCTTTATGCCTAAAAGTATCCAGCCAGTAACAAGGAGAATCCCTCCGAGGGGGGTCAAAAATGCCAGTCTTTTAAAATCAAAACCGGACAGTTCATTGGTGGCCAAGAGATAAATTGAAAAAGAGAAACATACAACACCGGCTACGATAAAGTAGTACACTATCTTTTTATTTGCGTTTCCCAAAATATTGCAGCCTCCCAAAATCATCAGGAACAAAGCGTGGTACATCTGATATTTCACTCCTGTTTCAAAGGTTACAATTGCTTCGGCATCAATCATTTTTTCCAAACCATGTGCCCCAAAAGCACCCAAAAGAATTGCGGTTATACCGAAAAATATACCAGTACCAAAAATTGTTTTGTTCATAACTTATTATTGCTTATTTTTTACAAATATAACAATTTGATACCTTAGTATCCGTGAAATAGAAAAGGAAAAACCAATGCGCAGAAAAATTCTTGTTGCGGGCACCGGAAAATCCACTACCTATTTGTTTGATTATTTAGTACAAATAGCGGATGCGGAAAATTTACGTATTACTATATGCGACTTAAATCCGGAGGTCCTTCCCGATAAAATAAAATTACATAATTCCTGCACTATATTAAAATTGGACGTTTTAAATGACAAGGAAAGAAGTAGGGCCATAGAAAACTCGGACATCGTCATTTCAATGCTCCCTGCCAAATTACATATCAAGGTTGCAGAAGACTGTATCCGCTTTTCAAAGCATTTGGTTACCGCCTCCTATATAAGCGATGAAATAATGGCCCTGGACCAACAGGCCAAAGAAAAAGGGCTGGTCTTTATGAACGAAATTGGCCTGGATCCCGGTATAGACCACATGAGTGCCATGCAGGCCATAGACAGCATAAGGGAAAAGGGCGGCAAAATTATTCTCTTCGAATCCTTCACCGGTGGGTTGGTGGCTCCTGAAAGCGACAACAACCTATGGAACTATAAATTTACATGGAACCCTAGAAATGTGGTGGTGGCCGGGCAGGGGGGAGTCGCTAAATTTATTCAGGAAGGCACGTACAAATATATCCCCTACCACAAGCTATTTAGAAGAACCGAATTTCTGGATGTGGAAGGTTACGGGAAATTTGAAGTATATGCCAACAGGGACTCCCTTAAATATAGGGAAGTCTATGGCCTGGAAAACGTACTTACCTTATATAGGGGCACCATGCGCAGGGTAGGATTTTCCAAGGCATGGAATATGTTCGTACAATTGGGAATGACCGATGACAGCTATACCATTGAGAATTCCGAAGGAATGTCCTATCGTGAATTTGTAAACCTATTTCTTCCCTATTCGCCCACCAATACGGTAGAACTGAAACTGCGACATTATCTGAAAATAGACCAGGACGATATTATGTGGGAAAAATTAATGGAATTGCACTTATTTGATCCCAATAGGAAAATTGAATTGAAAAACGCCACTCCCGCACAAATTTTGCAAAGGATACTGGAGGACAGCTGGACTTTGTCCAGCACGGACAAGGATATGATAGTGATGTACCACAAATTTGGGTACGAACTTAACGGAAAAAGGGAACAGTTGGATACCAATACAGTAGTCATTGGCAAGGACAGGACCTATACCGCCATGGCCAAAACCGTTGGGTTGCCGGTAGCCATGGCCACCTTATTGATATTGAATAAAAAAATTACCACTCCAGGAGTACAACTACCTATAAAACGCGAGGTCTACGAACCCATTTTGAAGCAACTTAAAAACCATGGCATCCACTTTAAGGAATACCGGGTACCCTACCTTGGGTACAATCCCGACTCTGTAGCTAGCTAAGATGTAAAACCATTTTGGTATCTTTATATGGAAATTGAAGTATAACCGATGAAATCCAATAACGAAAACATAAAAATTGACGGTATCGACAAGAAGATATTACGATTTTTAATGGACGATGCCAGAAAGCCTGTTTTGGAAATTGCCAGAAAAATCGGGATTTCGGGTGCCGCCATTCATCAGAGACTGCGAAAATTGGAAGCTTCAGGTTTAATAGCAGGCTCAAAATTTATCATTAACCCCAAGGTTTTGGGATACACTACCATGGCCTATATCGGGATATATCTGGACAAGGCCATGAGCAATCCGCTGGCCGTTAAAGAGCTGCAAAAAATTCCCGAGGTCCTGGAATGTCATTATACTACAGGAAACTGGTCCATTCTTATAAAAGTGCTCTGCCGGGACAACGAACATCTGATGCATGTGCTTAATAGGGATATACAGCAGATAGAAGGGGTTTCCAGAACAGAGACCTTTATTTCCCTGGATCAGCAAATAGACAGACAAATTACTATTTAATATTTGGATTGAATCTAAATAAGTGCTATTTTTGCCCTCATGACTACAGTTTTCAGTTCTAAATTCTACACCCTATATCAATCCGATATTGATCGGTGTTTTTATATAGATTTCGGACAAAAGACAGTTAAATTAACTTTTTGCCAATTGCTTGCCCTGCGTCAAAAAGTACATTCCATTTCCATTGAGGACCATTTTGATTCCGATATGAACAAGCATGGCTTTGAAGTCTTAATGCTCTGCAACAAGGAACATTTATTTCTCTTGAACACCTTTGAAATTTTGGACCTTATGGATCTTGTACAGCACGGTTTTGCCCTTTTGGGCATATCTTCCGAGATGCCTATGATTACTACATAATCCGATTTATAATTGAACTTAGACCAATTATAAATTAATTGGTCAATTATTAATTGCCCCGCGTATTTAGTATCTTTGTATCTATCTAAAGGATACGTCCATTTTATAGGATGCGATTCAAGTTTAATCATAAAAATTATACCATGAAAGATATAGCCAGACAAAGAATGAGCATTAAGGTCAGTACAATGGATCTGCTGAACAGTCAAATAAAAATGGAAGCCCATGCATCGGCCTCTTATTTGGCCATGGCTTCCTGGTGCGAACAACATGCCTTTTTAAACAGTGCGGAATTCTTTTATCAACAAGCAGAGGAGGAAAGGGAGCATATGATGAAAATATTCAAATTTGTGGCGGATTGCGGGGGAATTTCCATTTCCCCACAGGTAGACCAGATCAACCACGATTTTTCCCATTTGGAAGAAGTTTTTGAAACCGCCCTGGATCAAGAAATTAAGGTTACCAAGTCTATCTACAACATATTATCCGTTGCCAGAAAGGATCAGGACTATCTGGTCGAGAATTTCCTGCAATGGTTTATTAACGAGCAATTGGAAGAAGAGAAAACCTTTAGGGATATTTTGGACCTTTTTGATGTTATGGGCAGGGATGGTATAGCCCTTAAATTTATTGACGAGCGCATTAAGACCGAATAAAACGGTGGGCTCAAATGATTAAGGGGCCGTAATCCAAAAGTGTTATTATTGAACAATATTTGATACAAAAAAAGGGAGGTGCAGATGCACCTCCCTTTTTTTTATAATCTCCATTTCCGGGATATACCGGATCAATCCCTATTTCCCAAAACCTGCATGGCCCAATAGACCAAGGTTGCCAAAGATCCTATGGCCGCTACCAAATAGGTCCGGGCAGCCCATTTTAAAGCATCCTCAGATCCTTTGTATTCTTCTTGGCTCACCATATTTTTATTCTTTAACCAAGCCAAGGCGCGGTTACTGGCATCATATTCAACGGGTAGGGTTATAAAACTGAACAAGGTAGCAAGTCCCATCATTATAAGACCTGCCACAGCTACCCAATATCCTAGACCAACTCCTGCCGCGGCCCCCAACATAATACCTCCGAAAACCACCCACATGGACATTCCCGAGGTAACACTGACCACCGGCACCAATTTGGAACGCAGGGTCAACCATTCATATGCCGTAGCATGTTGTACCGCATGTCCACATTCGTGGGCCGCAACGGCTGCCGCCGAAGCGTTTCTTTGATTGTAGACCCCCTCACTTAAATTTACCGTTTTATTTACCGGATTGTAGTGGTCCGTAAGCATTCCCGGTGTAGAAATAACCTTTACATCCCTTATTCCATGATCTGCCAACATTTTTTCGGCAATCTCGGCACCGCTCATCCCATTGCGCAAATGCACCTTGGAATAGTGCTTAAATTTGCTCTTTAATTTATTACTGACCAACCAACTTACCAGAGCTATGGCACCTATCAATATATAATACATCATCATAACAATTCCTTTTTTAAAATTAATCCAATATACTAAAGTTTCCCCTTATACATATCGGGTAATCCTTTCTATTCCAACTAAGCAAAAATCCCGCCAAATTATTACGGGGCCGTAAATCTGACAAAATGTACTTTCTACAGACCCATTGATTCCCATTTAAAGGCTTCCAAAATTGCTTTGGAGACCACTTTTCCCTTAACTATACTGAGCCCCTTGTGCAGGGGTGCGTCCAATTGGCAGGCCACTTCCCAACCTAAATTGGCCAATTTCAACACATAGGGCAAGGTTACATTGGTCAAGGCCATGGTTGAAGTATGCGGAACTGCCCCGGGCATATTGGTAACACAGTAATGCACCACATCATCTATAATATATACGGGGTTCTCGTGCGTAGTGGGCCTTGTGGTTTCCACACATCCCCCTTGGTCTACGGCAACATCTACGATCACACTCCCTGGACGCATATCCTTAAGCATATCGCGGGTAATGATCTTAGGGGTTTTGGCTCCCTTTACCAAAATACCCCCAACAATTAGATCATGGTCCCTGATGTGTTTCCTTATATTATATTCATTCGAAAATTCGGTCACTACATGGCTTGGCATTACATCGTTTACATGGCGAAGCCGTTTCATATTGATATCCAAAATAGTAACATGGGCCCCTAGTCCGGCTGCCATTTTAGCAGCTTGGATCCCTACAACGCCGGCCCCCAGTACCAGAACTTTTCCCGGTGCCACCCCGGGAACCCCTCCCAATAGTACCCCTCGGCCTTTTTCCGGCCTCTCCAGGTATTTGGCCCCCTGTTGAATGGCCATCCTGCCCGCAACTTCGGACATAGGCGTCAACAATGGCAATGTCCCATCTTCATCCTCTACGGTTTCATAGGCGATACAAATAGCTTTACGATGTACCATGGCTTCGGTAAGGACCTCGCTGGAGGCAAAATGAAAATAGGTAAATACCACCTGTCCCCTTTGCACAAGTCCATACTCCTCCTTTATAGGTTCCTTTACCTTAACGATAAGTTCGCTCATGGCATAGACCTGGCCAATGGTATCCAAAACAATGGCCCCTACCTGTTGATAATCGGCATTTGAAAACCCACTGCCATCCCCGGCACCTGTCTGCACGTATACCGTATGGTTATTTCTCACCAGTTCAAAAACCCCGGCAGGCGTCATGCCCACCCTACTCTCGTTATTTGCGATTTCTTTTGGAATCCCGACTTTCATTTTCAATGCTATTTTAAACTTAATGCGAAAAACACCTCTTCTGGGCAAATGCCGTACCTACATCATGATAAGAGCTCCAAATATGGAATAATTAAATATAAGAAAATCCCCCAAATGAGGGGCAGAAACATTCATTATTACACTTTTCACTTTCGGTACACCAACCCTCTGTTGGCAGCAAGAAGTAAGCAATAAGCGACAGGCAGTAGGCAGTAGGTAAAAAACAGCAAAGCCTTATTTTTGCATATCAGGAGCAGATCAAGGGACACATTAAATTACCCGTTGTTTAGGCTTAATTGGAAACTAAATAATACTAAATTTCCATTAGGAAACTGCGGACTATTTGTATTTCAACTTAAGGACGATCATGACAAAAAGTAATACCGCAGTTATAAAGTTGGCTAAAATCATAGGCACACTATCATGGTAAATGCCATAGATCAACCATAGGACCACCCCAAGGAACATGGCCAGATACATGGTAAGCGAAATATCTTTGGTAGATTTATTGCTCCACGTCTTATACACTTGCGGCACTATAGAATAGGTCGTAAGTACAGCTGCCACCAGGCCCATGATTTCTATGTTCTCCATTCTGCCAGATACAATTTATGTGCAATCCCCACAATTTGGATATAAATCCAAATTGTTACCAAAACCTATGGAAGCTTTGGAACAATTCCTTTACCCAACTATATTGACAATCTTGCCCGGAACCACAATCACCTTCTTAGGGGTACGGCCCTGTAACTGTTCCTGTGTTTTGTCATGGACCATTACGGCAGTCTCTATTTCCTCTTTGGATAGATCTGCCGGCAACTCCAATTTAAAGCGTACTTTGCCATTGAAAGAAATAGGATATTCCTTACTGCTCTCCACCAAATACTTCCCTTCAAACTTAGGGAAGGGGGCCGTGGCAATAGAGGTCTTGTATCCCAATTTACCCCAAAGTTCCTCGGCTATATGTGGCGCATAGGGAGAGACCAAAATGGTCAAGGGCTCTAAAATAGCCCTGCTGGTACATTTTTGGGCAGACAATTCATTCACGGCAATCATAAAGGTAGCTACCGAAGTATTGAATGAAAAATGCTCTATATCCTCCTCCACTTTCTTGATGGTCTTGTGCAGGGTTTTTAGACTTTCTCTCAATGGTTCGGCAACACCCCCCTCGCCCTCCTCAAGGGGGGAATTATCCACTTTAAACTGGCCATCCGGACCGGAATGGTACAAACGCCACATTTTCTTAAGAAAACTGTGCACTCCGGTAATACCTGCCGTATTCCAGGGCTTGGACTGTTCCAATGGCCCCAGGAACATCTCATACAAACGCAGGCTATCCGCCCCGTACTCCTCGCAGATACTGTCCGGACTTACCACATTGTATTTGGACTTGGACATTTTTTCTACCTCACGAAAGACTTTAAAAGTGCCGTCATCTTCGTTTACAAACTTAGCATCCTTATGTTCTTTTATCCAGTTTTTAAAAGCCTCAACATTCAATTCATCTGAACCATTTACAAAATTTACATCTGCATGTTTTTTATTGAATAGGTATCCATACTCTTTTAAATCTGAAAAAACTAACTCTTCTTTTGGAAAGGCTTCCTTTATTTTTTTCTTTAAATAATTGATTTCATCTATTATTCCAGGAAAAGAATCGTAATCTCCCGTTTGTATTGCATCTTGATTTCTTAAGAAAACCTCATAAATATCTTTAGACACACACACTAATGGCAGTTCTTTTCTTTTTTCATCATCTTCAATATGAAAAATATAAACAAAAGCACTGGTCCCCGTAATCATTCCCTGGTTGATGAGCTTTTTGGCA
>CBFGWQ010000133.1:0-10850 GCA_965652575.1 uncultured Arenibacter sp.
GCTTATGGCTTACGCCTTATGGCCTATAGCTTATCATCTTGAGCTATCCCCAATTATACGTTTTCGGGAACTTCAAATCCTTCCCTATAATCCCGTCTTAGCATTTTATCCGCCTCAGGGTCGTTTACGAACGACTCGGATTTAGGGTTGAATGTAAGCACACGATCCAATCTATAGGCAATGTTGCCCAAATGCGCCAGACCGGAGGACAGGTGTGCCGTTTCCACAGGGCCGTTCAGGATAGTTTTATCGCGCTTGCGCACCGCTTCGATAAAATTGGCAAAATGTCCGTCCGTTCCACCGGCACCGCGATCCATTTCCGATCCTGATTCTCCCCCATCCTCACCGGATTTACCTGGGGTCCTATCCTTTCCTAAATAGGTTTTATACTTGTCATAACCATCTACTACCAATATCCCCTTATCGCCATAGAAAATATTACCTACTGTAGCACCCTCCTCCGTATTGGTACACCATGGGCGCACTTCGAACTGTATGATCTTTCTTTCTTCAGGGTAGTTATATACCGAGGTAAGCACTTCCGGCACCTCCTTGCAATCGTCCCAAAGGTACTTGCCTCCCATGGAAGTGATCTTTGTGGGAAGTCCTACATCCAAGCCCCACATACATAGATCGGTTTCATGAATACCCTGGTTTCCTACATCCCCATTGCCATAATCCCAATGCCAGTGCCAATTGTAGTGCACCAAATTTCTGGTAAAGGGCCGTTTTGGGGCCGGGCCGGTCCACAGGTCATAATCTATTCCTGGAGGAACGGGAGAGAATCCTTGGTCCCCGATATCCCCTCTCCAACGGAAAACAATACCTCTGGCCATATATACCCGTCCTATATATCCGTCGCGCATTAAATTAATGGCTTCGTTAACGGCGGGCGAACTCCTTAACTGAACCCCATGCTGTACGATCCTATCGTATTTTGCAGCCGCCTCTACCATTTTACGGCCTTCCCAAATGTTGTGCGACCCGGGTTTTTCCACATAGGCGTCCTTCCCGGCCTGACAGGCCCAAATTACGGAAAGCGCATGCCAGTGGTTGGGAGATGCAATACTAACTACATCGATATCCTTATTATCCATAACCCTACGCAGATCCTGCTCCAACGCTACATCTTTTTTATAAGTTTCCTTAAAGGTCTTTTGCCGTTCCCTTAATAGATTCATGTCGGGATCACATAATGTGGCGACCTGAACATTTTTCTGTGCCATTAGGCCTTCAATATGGCTTTTTCCACGCCCATTAACGCCCAAAACTGCCGCATTGATACGGTCGTTGGCCCCAAAAACAGTGGATGAGATTATGGTAGGGGCCGCAATTACAGCGGAACTTGCCACAGCCGTTCTTTTAATAAAGGATCTTCTCGTTGATTTCATCTGACTCTATATTTACAATTAGTATAATTACACACTCATATCAATAACATTCCAATCTTCAGTTTAAACCTTTAAGCTATATAGGGGGACTACCCATTTCCTTAATAAGTCCAAACACGTTTTCTTTCTCCAAAAATGGCATTTTTAAGGGATCAAAGTTTTAAATCCTTGACCACTGTAAAAAAAGCTATTTAATTGTGCTATGAAAATAAGTATAATTTTTTTATTCGTTAACGTTAACAACAATAGTTTTCCGTTTTTTTTACTTAAACCGAATAAAACAGGCTATAGTAACTGCTTTTTGCCTATAATTTGGGTAAATTTGCTTAATTGGCTGCGATTAGTAATCAGAACCATTGCCGGTGGTAACCCATGTTATATCCTGATAATACTATGACAAGACTAGAGATAAGGACAGATGCAAAGGTGGCATTGGTTTTTGATAATTATCCCCCGGATATCCGCCCAAAAATGGAATACCTGAGAGCACTGATCCTGACCACTGCCGAAAAAATAGAGGGTCTTGGCCTGTTGGAAGAAACATTGAAATGGGGCGAGCCCAGTTATCTGACCAAAATGGGAAGTACCCTTAGAATAGATTGGAAGGCCAATAACCCAAATCAGTATGCCATGTACTTCCAGTGTACCAGTAAGTTGGTACCCACCTTTAAAATAATGTTCAACAATACGTTCAGGTTCAGCGGCAATAGGGCCATCATATTTCATACTTCGGATCCTATTCCGGAAGAGGCATTGAAATTGTGTATCGCCACTGCCCTCACCTATCACAAGGTAAAACACTTACCTGCATTGGGCATGTAAATTGTAATCCCCAAAGGATTTCCCTATACCCCATAGTACATTGACCCCCAGCACCGACCAATATATTATTTAGATTTATTACAAATAATTTGGTCTATTCAAATCTTCAAGATATTTTTGTCGCCCAATAATTATTTATTTCTGGTCTAAATAAACATAGATGAAGAACCAACTAACATTATTATTCCTCCTTGGCCTAAGTTCCTTAGTTTTTTCACAGAACACAACCGTAAGTGGAACTATAAAGGACAACACCGATACCCCTTTACTAGGGGTACATATTGTATTAAAAAATTCGCAGATCGGGACACAAAGCGATGAAAATGGGCGTTTCGAAATCGACGATCTTGACGAAGGTGGACACGTCCTGTCCATTTCCTATCTTGGTTTCAGGACCAGGGACATCCCATTTTCCATCAGCAACGGAAAAGCAGTTGATCTAGGGGATTTGATCTTATATGAAGGAAACGAAATACTTACCGAAGTAACCGTAGAAGGAGAGCGCATCAATAAATTTTCAAGAAAAAAAACGGCCTATGTATCCAAACTCCCATTGAAGGATATAGAGAACACACAGGTGTACAATACTATTACCACAGATCTTTTGGAATCGCAAATAGTGACCAACTTTGACGATGCCCTTAAAAATGCCGCCGGGGTAGAAAACCTATGGACCTCGACCGGTAGGGGCGGTGATGGGGCAGGATACTATTCCATGCGCGGATTCTCGGTACAACCACAACTTGTAAATGGTCTGCCAGGTTTGACCAACGGCACCATAAATCCGGCAAATATTGAACGCATAGAAGTTTTAAAAGGTCCTTCCGCCACATTGTTCGGCAATGCGGTAAGTTCCTATGGCGGCCTTATAAATGTGGTAACCAAAAAACCCTATGCCGGTAACGGGGGCGAACTTTCCTTTACCTCGGGTACTTATGGCCTAAATCAGATTACAGGAGATTTCAATACCGCACTCAACAAAAGTGAAAATCTATATTTTAGGCTCAACACCTCTTACTCCACGGAACAAAGTTTTCAGGATGCCGGCTTTAGAAAATCCTTTTTCGTAGCCCCTTCCTTATCCTATAAGGTAAACAACCAATTATCCTTCTCGTTCTACGGTGAAATTACACAGGCGGAACAGACCAATCCTATGTTTTTGTTCTTGAACAGAAGTGGCCCAACAGAAGCAGGAAATCTGGACGAACTGGGCTACAACTATAAACTATCGTTTACCAGTAACGATCTCACCTTGGAAAATCCCACCCAGAATTACAGGGTAGAAATGGACTATAAATTATCCGACGCCTGGCAGTCCCAAACACTCCTTTCAAAGAGTTCCACCTCTACCAAAGGGTACTATTCCTACCTGTTCGATTACGGTATCCTAGGGAACGATACCTTTAGCAGATTTATCAACAAACAGAATGCCAATACCCAAACCACGGATATCCAACAGAATTTTATTGGCGATTTTAAAATTGCTACCTTGAGGAACCGTATAGTTATTGGCCTGGACTATTTTAATGCCACCGCAACGGACAACAGTACCGGCTATGCCTTTTATGGCAACGTTACTCCCGAAGGCGGCGCCAATGGGGACGATCCCTTTACCACAGAAGTGGAAACCGATCCATACCCGTTGTCCACATCCGGCGTAGATGCGGTATTGGCTTCCCAGGGCGTGGGGAACAATAAGTCCAAATATCATATTTATAGTCTTTATGCCTCGGATGTTATAAATATTACCAATAAACTATCGGCAATGCTTGGGCTACGTGTAGATTATTTTGATAACGAAGGCGATATGGCCAATATGGACGATGATTATGACCAGACCACCCTGTCCCCCAAATTTGGACTGCTGTACCAGCCCCTCATGGACCAGCTTTCCATTTTTGCCAATTATCAAAATGGATTTACCAATGTTGCCCCCCAATTGGTAGGGGACCCGGACGCCGGACCACAAACATTGGAAACATTTGACCCGGAGCAGGCCAATCAGTTGGAATTTGGCGTAAAGACCAATCTCTTCAACAATAGATTGAACGCCACGCTAAGTTACTACGACATTAACGTAAAGGACCGTGTAATTACCGACCCCTCCTCTCCCTTTAACAAAATTCAGGGCGGAGAAGTGGAAAGCAAAGGTTTTGAAATCGAAGTCAATGCCAATCCCTTTAAAGGTTTTAACCTACGGGCCGGCTTTAGCCATAACGACAGCGAGACCACAAAATCCGACAATGCAGAAATATTGAATAGAAGACCCTTGGAAGCCGGTCCGGAAACGCAGTATAATTTTTGGGCCAACTATGAACTGCAGGAGGGCCTATTGGACGGTTTCGGTATAGGACTGGGATTCAATGGGGCAAGTGAGCGTTTTGCCATAAACTACGCCTCCACTGGAGAATTTATCCTTCCAAGCTATACCATTGCCAATGCCTCCCTTTATTACCAAGCCAACAGATACCGAATTGGCTTAAAGCTGAACAATGCCTTTAACAAGGAATATTACAAAGGTTGGTCTACTATCAACCCCCAGGCACCAAGGGTATTATTGGCCAATTTTACTTATAAATTTTGAAGGCAACCATAAAAACCTTGAAACCGACCATTTAAAATGAAATTTAGAAAATTCATTTTTGAACTTCATAAGATCCTGGGCCTTATTAGCGGTGTAGTGGTGTTCATTGTGGCCATTACGGGCTGTTGTTGGGTATTTAAGGAGGAGTTGCAAGGCCTGAACGACGACTATAAAAAAGTGGTTCCACAGGACAAACCCGTTCTTACGGTATCGGAGGCCAAAATGTTTGCCCAGGAAGTATTTCCCGATAAAAGCATTCATGGTTCCCTGTACAAGAAGGCGGACGATGCCATTGAGGTAATATTTTATGAACTGGAACCGGAATTTTATCAAAGTGTTTTCCTAAATCCATATTCGGGAAAGGTGATTCAGGTCGAAGACCATCTTTCCGGCTTTTTTGCCTTTGTTTTGAAAGGGCACATGCGGTTATGGCTCCCCATAGAGATTGGAGAACAGGTGGTAGGCGTATCTATCCTTATCTTCATATTGATGCTTATTTCGGGGGTTATTTTATGGATGCCCAAAAAACGAAAGAACTTGGACCAACGTATAAAATTCAAGTGGAAAGATAGTACGCGATGGAAACGTAAAAATTTTGACCTGCATGCCATAATCGGATTTTATATTTGTTCCCTGGCCCTGATCCTTGCCTTCACAGGCTCCATAATGTCTTACGAATGGCTACAGTCCGCCTTCTACAAATCGATTGGCGGGGATAAGGAAATCTACTTTTACGTCCCTGAAAACAAGGCATCCGCAGGCCTTGCAAAAGACACGAAACCTATGGACCTATTGCTTCCGAAACTACAAAAGGAATCTCCCTTGGCCGAAGGTTTTGAATTGCATTATCCCCATTCGGATGATGAAAGTATCTATGTGGAAATTTCCAATAGCAAAGGGCTCTTTTATGATTCGGACTTCCGCTATTTTGATCAACATACCCTGGAAGAAATAGAGACCGATGGCATTTACGGGAAATATAGGAATGCCAAGGTTGCGGATAAAATTATGCGCATGAATTATGATATACACATTGGGGCAATTGGCGGCATTGTTGGAAAGATCATTGCCTTTTTGATAAGCCTACTGGCAGCTAGTTTGCCGGTTACCGGAATATTGTTATGGTATGGCAGAACCTATAAAAAAAAATAAACCTATAAAAAATTATCGTATTTTAAGCCCTATAAATTACCTGAACCCCAAATTCACACCTTGCATTTACACCTATTAGATATTCCTGAATATCGGTTATACAGTTGTTGATCCAAATACGCAAGAACGAATATGAAGTTTAGTTTTAAGTTTTTACCTCTTAAAGATCTGTTCTATTCCATTTTCCCAACTGTTGGGACCTATGGAGGATATATACAGGGGGTGGCCCCATCACTTTTTCCAAACTTATGGATAGCTGTTGGGATCGGGCTGGTCATCTCGGTGATCTTGGCCGTTATATTTTATAAGGAAAATGTAAAGGCGTTTAAAAAGTCGTTGGCCGAGATATTGGCCACCGGATATTTTATGAATTTTACGGGACGTTTCGGAAAACTTCTCAAGACCAGGACACCCATTCATTTTTCATTTCCCAACGATACGATAAGAACCTTTACCGCCGATAAAATAACCGTTGAAGTGGGCATGCCCTCCAGCCTGAAATCCTTGACCCAATATGCCGAAATGGTCGAAAATAAATTTGATATCGTTTATGTTCGCGAAGCTACCTATAGTGAGCCATTTTGGCTACGGGCGCAAGTAGTTGGGGACGATAGACTAATTATCCATGAATTTCCCAGAACCTTGTTCTCCCTTTCAAGGTATTTAAAGGACGATTTTTTGGATCAGCACATGGCCGAAAAGAACTCAAAAAAAATCTATTCTTTTTTCCAACATAAAATAGAGCAGTTGCGAATTGAACATTCCAGTGAAATTTCCAATGACCGTTTAATTTTTAGACCTATCTAAGTACCGAAAACAACTTTCCGCTTGCAAAAAATTAATCTTGCAATCTGTTACTTATTAGACAAAAAAATAGATTCCGAACCTATCATGGCAGATGTCAATTGTACTGGTCTGCGTATATATATCCGTTATCCTGAGATCATCAGTGATATTTATAAACTTACAAATATACCCTATATAGTGGCCCGCCTATTTCGCTTATATGAAAGGGAAAAATGTTTTAAAAAAGCCAATAGCAAAAAATACTGTAACTGTCATTGAACTACCCGATATAAGTAGAGCATAAAATCCAAAAAAACTATAATGACCTCTAGAAAATTTCAATAATTAATTTTTTTAGTTAGGATTCCTTATTATATTTGTATTGCAATAATGCAATAACTTAAATTCAAAACAATGAAAAAATCAGTTTTTTATCATGCAGGATGTCCGGTATGCCTTAGTGCGGAACACGACATTTTAGATTTAGTGGGTCGGGACAACGTGGAAATAGTACATTTCGGCCATAGCAAATCCCGTATTCCCGAAGCGGAAAAAGCAGGTGTTAAGTCGGTCCCAGCCCTACTTACTCCCAACGGCAATGTACTGCACCTCAACTTTGGCGCTTCCATGGCAGATGTAAAGGGTTAAATTTTTATTTCATATAGTTAGGATTCCTAATGTTTTATATTTTAAAAGATGGGCAACATGATAATATCGGTTTGGGACACTTATGTGGCCCGAGAAGACGGCAAGACAATGCATTTTGATATATTGGTACCCAGTACTGAAGAAAAGGAGAACATTCTCAGTTATGGACGTAAATACCTTTCCTCTAAACCGTTCCAAACAGCCGAACTTTCCTCAAAAGAATGTAAGTTCTGCCATATGGAACAGGCACCGGGCACCATAATGGACATCATTAATAAAAAAGGATATTATATCATAGAATTGGAAAATTGCGAATAATATCATTAGGATAACTAACTTTGCCTGTCGGGCCATTCCCGACAGGCTTTTTATATGGACAAGAGTATTTTTAATCCGGACCATCAAGAAACGGACGTTTCCAGCAAAATTATAGCTGGACTCGAACGCATTTCAGAAGCTTTCAAGGTCCTGCTTTGGGATAAGGCCAAATTACTGGGCTTAAGTCCCATCCAAATCCAAATCCTAATTTTCATTGCTTACCACAAAACCGAATTCTGTAATGTAAGTCACTTGGCCAAGGAATTCAACATAACCAAGCCCACCATAAGCGATGCCATTAGGGTATTGGACAAAAAAGGGCTGATTATCAAAGAATATTCAACCAGCGATAGTCGAAGCTATTCCATTGGCCTCTCGGAAAGCGGAACAGAGACCGTAGGGGAAATTTCCAATTTTGCCAATCCAATCAAGATGCAGCTCAATTCCGTAGGGAATGCCGAATTGGAATCATTATTCGGTACCCTGAGCAAGCTCATCCATCAACTAAATACAAGTGGAATCCTAAGTGTACAAAGAACCTGCTATGGTTGCAGATTCTATAGCAAAGAAAGTAATCGGGATTATTGCAACCTGCTCAACAAAGAACTGCGCAACAAGGATATCCGCTTGGACTGTCCGGAGTTTGAAGTGAGGAACACCCTCTGAACCCCTTCGTTCCACACTGTTACCTATATCCGAAATAGTCTTTCCCCATAGTCGCATCCAGCGCATATCTTTTATCGTTAACCTTGGGATAGTTATTAAGTTTTTGGATATTTACCACATTATTGATGTAAGTGAACAACTTCGGGGCAGGCCCGCCTGAACGGAACGGGCGAGCAAGCGCCGGAGCATTTTAAATCCCACTTGGTGAATAAAACAAAACAGGCAGACCAAACCTAATATCGACCTAGGCATATAAATAAAAAGCTCATGAAATATAATTGGTACCTCTACGGCATATTTCTATTATCCCTTTCCATTGGCTTTGCCCAGCAAAACAATAGATCCAGCCTTTCCATAAAAAAAATTATGCAGGGGAATGACTTTGTTGGCCACCTCCCTTCCAATCCGCAATGGTCCTTGGACGGACAGACCCTATATTTTGATTGGAACCCCGAAAAGGCCCAAAACGATTCCCTTTATGCCTACCATTTAAAATCGGCCAAGACCAGCAAGACCGATTTTGAGACCTCCTACTCCCTTCCTAGTAGCAACGGTACCTATAATCAGGATAGATCCTTAATGCTTTATAGTAAACGGGGCGACATATTTCTGTTGAACCTCAAGACCCAGGTACCAATCCAAATAACAAGGACCGAAGCATACGAAAGTGCCCCCCATTTTACCGACAACGGAACCAAAGTGGCCTACCGGCAGGACAACCAACTTTTTAGCTGGGATATAGCGACCGGGAGCACGGTACAGCTGACCAAAATTATATCGGCCAAATCAGATGACGAAAAAAACAAGAAAGACCAATGGCTGAACGAAGATCAATTGGGACTATTTGAGGTACTTCGCGAACGAAAGCACAAAAAGGACAAAACGGAGGAAACCAACAAACTTCTTGAGGCCAAGGGACCCCTACCTATTGATCCTGGAGGCAAATCGATATACAACCCAAAAATAAGCCCCATTGGAAATTACATTACTTATATAGCTGCGAAATCGCCTACAAACAAAGGCACCATTGTTCCGCATTATGTTACGGAATCCGGGTATACCGAAAATGAAGATACAAGATCCAAGGTGGGCAACGAACCCTACGAGTATCAAATGTTCGTTTACGACATTGCCCAAAGAAAATCGTATCCAATAGTATTGGACAGTCTGGAAGGCCTGGATTATGTACCTGAATACACCAAGGATTACCCGGACAAGACCTATGAAAATAAAAATAGGCTAGGTTATATCGATGGGCCACTTTGGAGCGAGAATGGAAAGTATGCAGTGTTGGATATTAATAGCAACGACTATAAGGATCGGTGGATAGTACTTCTAGATCCCAAGGACGGTACGGTAAGGCAGTTGGATCGCCAACATGACGAAGCTTGGATAGCCGGCCCTGGCATAGAAGGCTACGAAGGAGGAGAAATGGGTTGGATGCCGGATGGAAAAAGTATTTGGTTCCAATCCGAAAAAACTGGCTATTCCCATCTCTATACCATTGATGTAATTACTGGAAAGACCAAGGCCCTGACTTCGGGGAAATTTGAAATTTACGGCCCACAAATCTCCAAGGATAAAAAACGATGGTATTTTACGGCCAACAAGAACCACCCCGGAGACCGTCAGTTCTACAGTATGCCCATTAATGGCGGAGAGATGCAGCAGTTGACCCGGATGGTCGGGGCCAATGAGGTTTCCCTGTCCCCCGATGAGCGTAAAATGGCCATTTTGCATTCGTACACCAATAAGCCCACTGAGCTTTACCTACAGGACAATCCTGTTTGGGGAAAATCCAAAGCCGGGGCAAAACGCATAACCCATTCCACTACCAAAGATTTTAACGGCTACGAATGGCGGGATCCCCAGATAATTACCTTCAAGGCCCAGGATGGCGAAGCAGTACATGCCCGGCTATACCAACCCGGTTCCGACATAAAAAATAAGGCGGCCATTATCTTTGTCCATGGAGCAGGCTATTTACAGAACGCCCATAAATGGTGGAGCAGCTATTTTAGGGAGTATATGTTCCACAATCTCTTAACGGACAACGGCTATACCGTGTTGGACATAGATTATAGGGGAAGTGCCGGTTATGGCAGGGACTGGCGCACCGGAATATACAGGCATATGGGCGGAAAGGACCTTTCCGACCACGTGGATGGGGCAAAATATTTAATGGATGAATTGGGTATAGATCAAGATAAAATTGGTATCTATGGCGGCTCCTATGGTGGATTTATTACCTTAATGGCCATGTTTAAGGCCGCCGACACCTTCAAGGCCGGTGCCGCCATCCGATCTGTGGGAGATTGGGCCGCCTACAACCACGGTTATACGGCCCGTATCCTAAATACCCCGGTTACCGATAGCCTGGCCTACCGTAGAAGCTCCCCTATTTATTTTGCGGAAGGCTTAAAGGGCGATTTGTTGATCTTACATGGTATGATCGATGACAACGTGCATTTTCAGGATATGGT
>CBFGWQ010000134.1:0-10804 GCA_965652575.1 uncultured Arenibacter sp.
ATAAAATATAATTATATAAATAATATTATTTGATACTTTTTAAAATTATGTATTTACTTGTATTACATGGTATTTTTAGAGTAATGTGTATTTTTTTGTTTAAAAATTGCGAATATATTTATGCAATCGGTTGCGTAATAAATTGCAATTATTTAGATTTGTCGAGATTGTAAAAATAGTCATGGTTTAACGCCATGGCTAAAAATCAATAACTAACCAACTTTAAATGTTAACGTATGAGAAATTTATTTAAAAAAGCGAGGTGCGGGGCTTTATTACTTATGATGCTACTGTACACCTTATTTTCAACCTCTGTCTATGGGCAAAATGGCTTTGTGGTTTCGGGCACTGTGATTGATGACATGGGCCTTCCGTTACCGGGGGCATCCATAGTAGAGAAAGGAACTACCAACGGTGTGGTTTCGGATTTTGATGGAAACTTCAGTTTTGAGGTGGCAGGGCCTAATGCTATTTTGGGCATTAGTTATGTTGGTTTTGAAGCACAGGAAGTACCAATAAATGGGAATTCGGTATTAAATGTAACCATGCAATCCACAGCTTCTACCTTGGACGAGGTGGTTTTGGTAGGTTACGGTGCGGTAAAAAAGAAAGATCTTACCGGTGCAATTTCCCAAGTGGATGCAGCAGGACTTTCCGACCAATCTACCAACTCGGTAACGGATGTGTTGCGGGGTAATGTGGCCGGTCTCAGTATTGGGCTTTCCCCCTCCCCAAAAGGTACCAGTCAGATTAGGATTCGTGGTAACAATAGCCTAAGTGCAGGTTCCAGTCCATTGATTGTAGTGGACGGAATGATCTATAATGGGGATCTTTCCGATATTGCTCCCTCCGATATCGATAAATTGGATGTTATGAAGGATGCCAGTTCAGCTGCCGTATATGGGGCAAGGGGCGCCAGTGGTGTAATTTTGGTCACCACAAAAAGAGGTACGAGCGATAAGCCTACCATCAATATCAACACCAGTGTGGGTATGGCAACGGATGCTTATAAGGAGCGTCCATATGATGCCCAAGGTTATGTGAACTGGAGAACCGAGGTGTTCAAAAGTATCAACCCGCAGAACACTATCGACAATCCGGGAAGATATGACAACCCCAATAATCTGCCATCCGGGGTAACCTTGGATCAATGGTTGGCTTATGATGGATCGGCCGGTGATCCTACACGGGCATGGTTGAATAGGATCGGATTTCAGGATGTGGAAATTGAAAATTATTTGGCCGGAAACTCTATCAATTGGTACGATAGGATAGTGCAGACCGGTTTTCGGAACGATATCAATACAAGCATTTCGGGAAGAAATGGAGGGCTAAACTATTATTGGTCCTTGGGAAGAACATCCAATGAAGGTATTTATGCGGGCGAGAAGTTTGAGGCCTTAAGATCGCGTTTAAACTTGGATGCTAGAATTGCAGATTGGTTGACCGTAGGGATGAATACACAATTTGCCAAGCGCAATGAAGGTTTTATTGCTGCGGATCGTGGACAAATTGAAAGGTCTTCGCCTTGGGGATCGGAATTCGATGATGATGGTAATATAAGATTAAGTCCCCAAGATGATAATGGGGCAGGTGCGGTCAATGCCTTTTTGGCGCAGAAGTTTAATGATAGGATAGATTTGGATCATACATTTAACTCCAGGGTATATGCCAAGGTAAAATTACCTTTGGGCTTTTCTTATGAAATTGGTTATACCAGTCGTTTGGAATTTCAGGAATATTATAATCATGCCTTGGCAGAAAGTCCGGAAAATATTGTGGGTTCTGCAGAAAGGACAGTGACAAAAATAAACGAATGGCAATTGGACAATATTTTCCGCTGGGACAAGACCATTGACAAGCACTCCTTTAACTTAATGTTTTTGGTTTATGGTGAAAAGTTTCAAAGTTATCTGTCACGGTCAAGAGCCAATACTTTTGAGCCAAGTGACGCATTAGGGTATAGTGCTATGGAATTGGGTACCGTACAAACAGTTGAAAGTGAGGATGAAACCAGTACTGGGGATGCGGTAATGACCCGTGTAAATTATAATTACGACTCCCGCTATCTTTTAACATTGACTATGCGCAGGGATGGTTATTCCGCTTTTGGGACCAATAACAAAAGGGCATATTTTCCATCAATTGCAGGAGCCTGGACCATTTCCAATGAATCCTTTTTTAACTCGGATTTTGTTAATTTCCTAAAACTAAGATTGTCCTATGGCGAAAACGGAAATAGGGATATAGGTCGGTTTACTGCCTTGTCCAGATTGGGTGCCAATAAATATCTAAATGTGGATGCCGGGGGCAACATAATTACAGTTCCAACCTTCGACAATGGAACCCAAGAAAATACGGAATTGCGGTGGGAACGTACCAAGGCCACCAATTTAGGGTTGGATTTTAGTTTGGCCAACGGAGTGGTGGAAGGTTCTGTAGAAGCGTACCAAAATATTACAAACGATCTGATTGTAACCAGACAATTGCCCAATATTATTGGTTTTGACAACGTAACCACCAATTTGGGCGAAATAGAAAATAAGGGTCTGGAATTTACTTTGTCCACCCAAAATATCAACAGGGAAAACTTTCAATGGAACACCAATTTCAATTTCTCGCTCAACAGAAACAAAATCCGGAAATTGTACGGTGATCTGGATGAAAATGGGGAAGAATTGGACGATATTACAAATCAACGCTTTATTGGTGAGGCCACAGACGTAATTTGGGGCCAGGAAGCCATTGGAATATGGCAGGCTAATGAGGCGGCAGAGGCAGCCGAATACGGGGTATTTCCTGGTGACTGGAAAATTAGGGATGTAGATAATAGTGGTGATTTTACCGTTGAGGACAATGTTTTTATGGGGCATCGGACACCTCGGTTCAGCTGGGCAATGTCCAATAGGTTTAGCTTGCTAAGGAATATTGATTTCTCTTTTGAAGTCTATTCCAATTGGGGTCAAAAAAGAGTTTTTAATGAAGCTAAAAACAGGAACGGATTTATAGATAGGACCAATTCCATTCAAACCCCATATTGGACTCCTGATAATCCGATCAACGATTACGCCAGATTGTTTTCCAGTGATGGGGGTTCCAATTTTTCAATATGGAGGGATGCTTCCTTTATAAGGTTAAGCAACATAACATTGGCTTACAGATTTCCTAAACCCATTCTTGATAAGTTGTCGTTACAAAGTCTTAGGTTATATGCCAATGCCAGAAATGTAGCGGTTTATGCCCCTCATTGGGATTTTTATGATCCTGAACCTACAAATATAGAAGGTAGAAACAGTGATGGTGATGTAGATGCCAGACAACCAACACCCAGGTTTTTTACCATTGGGATAGATTTAAGTCTTTAATTAAAAAATAATAGCGATGAGAAATATTAAATATAACTATAGAAAAGCCTTGTTGAGCTTTACATGTATCGTTGTCCTGACTTTAACGGGCTGCGAAGAAGAGTTTCTGGATGCAGACCCGCAATCTTTTCTAACTCCAAGTAATGCCCTGGATACACCGGAAGGTTTAAACAGCCTTTTGTCCCAGGCAATGAGGAATTTAAGGGCAGAATTTTATGGGGATGGTGCTCCTATGATTACTGAGAATATCTTCTCCGAGGTTTCGGTTGAAGGTACAACGGATAAATCAGGTCCTGCCCAAGATCTGAATCTATTGATATTGCCGGATGCCAATTTAAATAGTGCCGATGCAAATAGAATTGGATGGTTTTGGCAAGAATTTTATAAGGGTATTAAATATGCCAATACCGTAATTGGAAGATTGGATGATGCAACCTTTGAAAGTGAGGCACAGAAAAACGATATTCTTGGAAGGGCCTTGTTCCATAGGGCTTATCGATATTATAGGTTGACACATCAATTTGGCGATATCCCCCTAATATTGGAAGAGATAACAACGCCTAGGTTGGATTTTGTCTCCACTGGTAGGGAGACTATTCTAAGAAAAATGCAAGAAGACCTTAATATGGCCGTTCCTATGGTGAACGCAGTGGCTAATTCAGGTGATATCAATAAAGATGCAGTTTTACATTTGCTGACCAAGGTTAATCTTGCCCTAGGCGATTTTGATGCCGCTATAGCGTCTTCTTCCCAAATAATCAATGGAAGTACACATACTCTTACCACAAACAGATTTGGAATAGATGCCGGAGATGCAACAAAAGATGTGACCTGGGATTTGCACCGGGTGGAGAATAAAAGCTTACCGGAGAACAAAGAGGGGATTTTAATGGTCATAGATCGTTTGGGATACGAGAATAATGGTGATTATGACGGTGGCTTAAGAATTCAAAGGCAGGCCGTTCCATTATGGTGGCGTTTTATAAACACCCCGGACGGCCAAAATGGAATGTCCGATGAGCCCGGAATAGATATTGATCAAGTTACATCAATAGGCAGGGGCATTGGGCGCAATAGAGGTACGCATTATAGTACCAAGGAAATTTGGAAAAATGCCAACAATGATCAGCGCCATAAATTGGGCAATTGGTACGATATGGAAGATTTGGTGTACAATGCCCCCAGTCTTCAGGCTGCAGGGAATTCCTATTATGGAAAGAATTTGGAACTGTACTTGCCGGATGGTACGGCACTATGTTCCGATACCATTAGAAATTGGTATGGTTTTCCGCACTATAAGCTTTTTGTTCCGGATCCATTACGGGTGAAACCTGATGGAGGGCATGGGGATTGGTATGTGTACCGGGTTGCGGAAACTTATTTGCTCAGGGCCGAGGCTTACTTTTGGAAAGGAAATTTAGGACTTGCCGCGGATGATATCAATGTGGTTAGAAGAAGGGCGGAGGCGGATGAAATTACGGCCACTGATGTAGATATTGATTACATTTTGGATGAACGTGCACGTGAACTATATTATGAAGAGGGGAGGAAGACCGAACTTACCCGCATTGCTTATATTTTCGCGAAGACCGGTGAAACAGCATACAATGGCAAGACCTATAGTCTGGATAATTTCTCCACGGATAACTTTTGGTACGATCGAATAATGGAGGTCACTGATTTTTATAACAAAGGGGTAAAGACCATTCATGGGGATGAATATACCATGAGCCCATACCATGTGTTATGGCCAATACCCGCTTCCGCGATCAATGCCAATACCCAGGGAATAATAAACCAGAACGAAGGATATCCGGGAGCGGAGAATAATATTCCGCCTTTGACTACTGTTCCTGACTAACATGGGTTGAATCCAGTTGATTAGTTTTTTGTAAATTCCGTCATTCAAACCTAAATAATGAGACATTTTTTCTTTGGATATTTTATAATTCTGTTACTGTCATGTAATGGAAAAGAGGAGCGTAAATTTAAATTGGTGATGGATGACGGGATTACCCAGGCCTCGCCGGTATCAGTGGAGTTGGAAAGCCTGGGCAATGTGGATCGGGGTATTTTGGATAATATGTCCTTGACCTATGAGGGCCGTAGGGTTCCGTTCCAAGTAGGGAATAAGGGAAAATCCCTCTCGTTTATACATGCCCCTGATAACACCGCCGAATATAAGCTTGAAATAGCAGAGGGGAATACAGCGGATTCCGTTGGAATAACAGTGAATAAAACCAGTGGAAACCTTCATTTGACAAGGGGCAATATGCCCGTGCTCAGTTACAGATATGGAATGACCTATCCTCCGCAGGGTGTGGATTCCATTTTCCGAAAATCGGGATATATCCATCCTTTGTTATCTCCTTCCGGAGATACCCTGAGCCGTATCCAGCCTCCGGATCATTATCATCACTACGGTATTTGGGGCCCGTGGACCCATACCCGGATAGCAGGGGAACGGGTGGATTTTTGGAATTTGGCGGAGCGACAGGGAACTGTGCTTTTTAAGGATTTTAACGATACTTTTTCAGGACCGGTCTATGGAGGATTCAATGCACATCAGGAACATATAAATTTGAAGGCCGAGGAGAATAGCCGAATAGCCCTTAACGAAAACCTGGAGGTAAAGGTATGGGACTTGGGTCGGCCGGACAGATATATGGTAGATTATACCTCCCAATTTAAATCACCACTGGATGATGGTATCCTTTTTGAAGCCTACAGATACGGTGGAGGATTGGGCATGCGGTTTACCGAGCGATGGCATAAGGACAATTGTTCAGTGCTTACTTCTGAAGGCAAGGATCGACTTACGGCTGATGGGACCAATGCCCGATGGTGCATGGTTACCGGAGTTTCGGCAAATGGTAACGGAACCAATGGCGTACTGTTTTTAAGTTATCCGGAGAATAAATCCCATCCGGAACCCATGAGGGTTTGGCCCATTGATGGCAACGGGGGAAGGGGAGATATGTTTTTTGAGTTTTGCCCCATTCGGCATGAAGAATGGAAAATTGAACCGAATAAAGACTATCGCTTAAAATATAGGATGGTGGTTTTTGAGGGGAAGCTTACGGTCCAGGAAGCTGAATCTTATTGGAAAAGTTTCGCGACCATGCCCAAGATGGAAAAAGAGTAAATGGAAGGCCGGGACAAATACCCGGAGTTTCAATCATATAATTTGTGAATCAAATAAAACCATAAAAGATGCAAAGAAGAAAGTTTATTAATAATTCCTTGTTGACCACTGCCGCCGTGGTTGGATTTCCAACCATAGTTCCCGCAAGTGTATTTGGGAAAAATGCCCCGAGCAACAAGATCAATATAGGACAGATTGGCTGTGGCCGAATAGCCCGTGACCACGATATTCACGATACCATAAGATTTGACCAGTCCCGCTATGTCGCGGTCTGTGATCTGGATTCCAAAAGGGCTGCCGACGCCAAGGTTTTGGTAGATAAATTTTACAAAGAGAAGACGGGGAAGGAGAAATATATGGATACTAAAATTTATGGGGATTATCGCGAAATGCTACTTAATAAGGATATAGATGCAGTGGTGATCAGTACTCCGGACCATTGGCATTCCCAACCTGCCATGGAAGCCGCCCTGGCCGGCAAGGATATTTATCTGCAGAAGCCCACTTCCCTTACGGTAAGGGAGGGGCAACAGTTGCAGGATGCCGTTCAAAAAACGGGTGTTGTCCTCCAGGTAGGAACCCAACAAAGGGCTATGCCACAATTTAGGATCGCGGCCGAGTTGGTCAGAAATGGTCGTATAGGTAAGATACATACGGTCAAGATAGGCCTTCCGGGAGACCCAAGCGGACCTGAAGCAGCTCCCATGCCGGTTCCGTCCAACCTAAATTTTGATATGTGGTTGGGATCTACCCCGGAGGTACCCTATACCGAAATCGGGGTACACCCCCAACAGGGATATAGTAGACCGGGATGGCTTAGGCTAAGAAGTTACGGCGCAGGTATGATCACCGGTTGGGGCCAGCACCATTATGATTCCGCCGCATGGGGCATGGATACCGAGTTGACAGGGCCTAAATCTGTAGAAGCTTTGGCGGAGTTTCCCAAATCCGGTCTTTGGAACGTACATGGGGATTTCTTTGTGAAGCATGAATATGACAACGGAATTACGGTCTATACCAGCGGAGGTTATACCAACGGAATACGTTATGAGGGTACGGACGGATGGATCTTTGTTTCCCGCGGGGCCTATCAGGCTTCAGCCTCCGATCCCGTAGATAAGGAAAAGAGCAGTAAGGCCCTAAATGCTTCCGATCCCAAAATATTGGAATCGGTAATTGGGGAGAACGAAATCCATTTGGAGAAAATCGATGATCAGCACGGCAACTGGTTGGATTGTATTAAAACGAGAAAGGCACCTATTTCACCCATTGAAAAAGGACATAAGGCCTGTGTAACTTGTTTGATCAGTGATATTGCCATGCAATTCGACAGAAAATTGGAATGGGACAACGGGAAGGAAATGTTTATCAATGATGATGAAGCCAATGCCATGTTGCACAGGGACCAGAGAAGACCTTATGGAACCGATTTTGTGAAAGTTTAGGAAACAAGTTATATATTTATCATGTTTAAACAATCCCTCCTTTGGTCAAAAATAAGTTGAACAACGGAGGGCTTATTGTTATCCATAAAAAAATCCAATACATGAAGTATAGTATATTGGCCCTATTGGTAATTTTATGTTTAGGTTGCCGGAATAGTAAAAAAGAGGTAAAATCCATTATGGACGATAATCAGGATCAAGTTAGACTAATGACTTTGGATCCGGGACACTTTCATGCGGCCCTGGTTCAAAAAACCATGTACAAGGGCGTAGATTCCACCATCTATGTTTTTGCGCCCGAAGGACCTGAGGTGAACGATTTTTTAAACAAGATCGGATCCTACAATTCGAGGCCCGAAAACCCAACACATTGGAATGTGGACCCTTATTTTGGTGCCGATTATTTGGAAAAAATGATTGCCCAAAAACCGGGCAACGTTATGGTGGTAGCTGGTAAGAACTCTAAAAAGATAGATTATATTTTAGCTGCGGTGAAAGCCGGGTTGAACGTGTATGCCGATAAGCCATTGGTAATAAACCCAGAGGGGTTCCGGAAATTGGAGGAGGCTTTCAAAATTGCAGAAGAAAATGGGGTCATGATATACGATATTATGACAGAGCGTTTTGAGGTTACGACCGGAATGCAAAGACAGTTTTCCATGTTGCCCGATGTATTTGGGGGGGTGTTGGAAGGAAGCCCCGAAGAACCTGCTATCATTAAGGAAAGTGTACACCATTTTTTCAAGTACGTTTCCGGACAGCCATTGGTTAGACCGGCCTGGTTCTTTGATGTGAACGAAGAGGGGGAAGGAATTGTGGATGTAACCACCCACCTGGTAGATTTGGTGCAATGGGAACTTTTCCCGGATGAAATTATCAATCGCACGGACATAGAAATGGTCGGGGCAAAACGTTGGCCAACAATCCTGACATTGGAAGAATTTAAAAGGGTTACCGGTTTGGACAGTTTTCCGGATTACCTTCAAAAGGATTTGGATGGTGATAAACTTAAGGTGTACTGCAATGGGGAAATGGTGTATAAAATCAAAGGCAAGTATGCAAAGGTTTCCGTGATATGGAACTATGAAGCGCCCGAAGGTACAGGGGATACCCATTATAGTATTATGAGGGGGAGCAAAAGCGACCTTGTCATTAAACAGGGCGCGGAAGAAAATTATAAGCCTACCCTCTACATCAAATCCAAGGGCGGGGAAAATTTTGATAATGTAGTGACCGGGGCTATTGAGCAGCATATTGATCCCAAATTTCCGGGAACCAAAGCAGAAAAAGTGGAGGGGGATACCTGGAAGATCAATATTCCGGATGAATTTAAAATTGGCCATGAGGCACATTTTGCCCAAGTGACCCGGAATTATTTGCAGTATTTGGATGAGGGTAAATTGCCCAACTGGGAGGTGCCCAATATGATTGCCAAGTATTATACCACTATAGAAGGGTATAAAATGGCCAAAAAATAAAACCTTGTATTTTTCATTGGATGTTTGGAGGATTTGTTGTTCTTTCTCAAATTTTTGCGGAAAGGACCTAGAGTAAACTACCTTGGGGCAATCCCGATAGCTATCGGGACACGAGGCATTGAAAGGAAATTCAAGTTTGATTTCTACGCCTGTCTGCCGACAAAGGCAGGCCCGCCTGAACGGAACGGGCAGGCAAGCGTCGGAACACCTGCCGCAGGCAGGTTTAAATCTCGATTATCGAGTAAATAATGGATTTATGTTTATTATTGTGGCCTGTTGTTATATTTGGACTTTAATAAACTGCAATAATAAAATTAGAATTGATGAGTGAACTTTTTTCGATTGAGGATAAAATTTATGCCCTATCCGGTGCCACCGGTACTTTAGGGGGGTCAATAGCCAAGTATCTTGTAGGAAACGGAGCCAAGGTATTGCTCTTGGGCAGATCCTTGGACAAACTGGAGGAAAAGTGTAGGGAGTTAAATACAATTGCTCCCAACAGTGCCTATTTGTTCGTGTTGGATGTGATGGACGAAAAGCAGTTGACAGATTTGAAGAACACTATAATAACCAAGTTTAAGAGATTGGACGGACTGGTAAATTTGGCCGGGGGAAACATACCCGGGGCTACTTTAAAACCGGATCAGACCATATACGATATTGAGCTTGGGGATACCCAAAAAGTAGTGGACATCAATTTGTTCGGCACGGTAATCCCGACAATAATTTTAAGTGAAATTATGGCGAAACAAGGTTTTGGATCCATAGTAAATATTTCTTCCATGTCGGCCAAGCAAACTATCTCAAGGGTGTTGGGCTACTCCATGGCCAAAGCAGGCGTGGACATTTTTACCAAGTGGATGGCCAATGAACTGGCCTCCAAGTTTAGCGATAAGATAAGGGTGAATGCCATTGCACCCGGTTTTTTCATTGGAAATCAGAATAGAAGACTTTTGACCAATGAGGACGGTACCTTTACGGACAGGGGAGAAAAAATTATTGCCAATACCCCAATGGGACGTTTTGGGGATGCCTCCGAACTGAACGGAATGGTACATTATCTGCTAAGTGACGCCTCTTCATTTGTTACCGGTACCATTTATGATATTGACGGTGGATTCAGTTCCTTCTCAGGGGTGTGATTTTTGCAAGTTAAAAAACACAGCACTATATATTAGAAGGTAGATCAAATTCCCCTCTTGAGAGATCCTGTCCCGCTTTTTTGCGGGAGGTTAGGGGTGTATATTCGCACATGGAGGGATTACCTTGAATATTTGTTATGTTAAGAATACTGTCAAGAAGTCCTTAATTATTACAAAAAATAACGTACCAATAACGCGCTCAATTGAAATATTTAAAAAAAACACTTAG
>CBFGWQ010000135.1:0-10760 GCA_965652575.1 uncultured Arenibacter sp.
ACCATTCCGTCCGCATGTCCTTTATAGACCATCATGGTTCCAAAATAGGAAACGTCTTCCATGAGGTCTTTTGCCATGGCAAGGTTAACATTTTTGTCCTTTCGAAGTTCATAAAGGGTAGTGGCATAATCCAAAAAGAAGGGGGAATTCTTGGGGTCTATTATAGTGATGCCGTTGGAATCCAAATTAAGGTCCAACTCATTTATTTTAGCGAATATTTGTTCCCGATCGCCCAATAGGGTAATCTTTACGGCCTTGGTATCTATGAGTTTTTTTGTGGCCATTAGGATGCGTTGGTCCGTACCTTCGGGGAGAACAATATGCTTTTGTGCCGATTTGGCCCTTTTTAGAAGATTGTACTGGAACATCCTTGGGGTAATTCCTTTTGCCTCAAAAGTAATTAGACGTTCGGCCAGATCGTTGATGGGGACGAATTTTTCAAACTCCTGTATGGAAGTCATAATTTTTACCTTGTTCTCCGGATATATTCTGGGTTTTATGGTGCCTATTCGGTTGGTGACAGAGAAAGTACCATCCGCAACGGAAATAATCGGAATAATATCGGACAGTCCTTCAATAAGTTTAATGATGGAATCTTCGGGTAGTAGTCCGCCCGTAAGTACTATACCGGACAGATTGGGATAGTTACTGGAAATGTTGGCCTGTAATGCCCCCAAAATAATGTCTGCCCTATCCCCGGGCGTAATGACCAGGCCATCCTTTTTTAAATGGGTAATATAATTACGGAGCTGCATGGCCCCTACACTATATTCCCCCACCTGGTTATTTAAAAAGTCTTCACCGAACAGCACTTTGGCAGATAGCTTTTGTGCAATTTCCTTGACGGTAGGATTTCCCAATATGGGATTATGGGGTATGGCACCTACCAAGATTTTTGAAGGTAATTTCTTCCTGAGCGCTGCAACTATATCATCCACATTTTGGGATTCTACTTTGTTGGCGATCGTTAATAATACTTCTACCCCTTTTTCCCTAAAGGAGTCATATGCCATGTAGACATTTTCGGCCAATTCCTGCAGACCTTTACCCATGCCATTGGCGATAATTACTGCTGGGATACCTAAATTTTTTGCAATAAGTACATTGATGTCCCATTCAATGATGGCACCTTCCCCGGAAAAATCGGTACCTTCTACCAGTACAATATCGAACCTGTCCTCAATGGCCTTATATTTATTGATGATGTGGCCTATAATTTCATCATCCTTATCCATGTTTTTAAGCTGTACCACCTGGTTTCTGGTATAGGCATAGGAGTCCTCAAATTGCTGGTCCACCTCAAAATGTTTCAATACTGTATCTATGTGGTCATCCACTTTTCCCATTTCAAAGTCGTCTATAATGGGCCTGAAATAGCCAACGTTGGCTGTTTTTCCCAATAATAACTGCATAAGCCCCAAGGAAACGATCGATTTTCCGCTATTGGGTTCCGTGGTGGCAATATATATGGCTTTGCTCATTAATTCATAAAGTTTGAAGGCCTGTAGGCTAGGCCTATTATTTTTGAATTGCGAAGTTCGGGCTTAGAAATATTAGCATATATGATAGAAGTCATTTATGGATACAATAGTAGCCTTTAATTTTAACAAATGGATTTTATTACATGGAACCGGGATCGGCTCCAAGGGCATAAGGTGCGGTGCCCTTAAATTTTGTCAATAAATCCCAAATAGATTACAGAATGAAAACACTCCTTTATGCCACGGATTATTCCAAAAGTTCGGTCTCCGCTTTGCAATCGGCCTATAATTTGAGTCGGGATTTGGGTACACGATTGGTTATTGCCCATGTTTTTGATTATCCTAAGGTATTGGATATGGAAGGGCTGGATGTAAGGTCGCTTTTGGAAATAAATCCGTTTAAACTGCACCGATCGGAGTTGGAAAAATTCTGTAATGAATGCCTTGGGAGCAAGTGGGAAAGTCCCAATGTGCTATTGGAGCCTGTGCAGAACAGTTCGGTGACAAAAGGGATCATATCAAAGGCGGAAGAATATCGCGCCCAATTGATCTTGGTGGGAACCAAAGGAAGAAGTGGTCTTGAAGAAATGATTTTGGGAAGTACTACCAAGAAGCTCATAGAAAAAGCGCCATGTCCGGTAGTGGCAGTTCCTATGGGTATGAAGCCTAGGGAGATCGGGACCATTGTCTATGCCACGGATTTTGAAGAGGAGGATATACATGCTATCCAAAAGCTTCTGGAAATAACCGAACCCTTAAAGGCAAAGATTAAAGTGGTGCACATTTCCACCAAGGATGAGTACGCCGGGGACTTGTTGATGGAGTGGTTCAAGGAAATGCTTCGTTCCAAGATAGACTATCCGGATTTGACCTTCGAACTTTTGTTCTCGGAGGATATATTTGACACACTCCAAAGCTATCTTGGGAAGCTAAATGCAGATATAGTGGCAATGTTGGAAAGGGAAAAGAAAGGATTGTCCAACAAATGGTTCCATAAGGACCTTGTAAAGAAAATGGAGAAATATGGACAGGTAATCCTGATCAGTTTTAATGAGCATAACCATCAGACCTTGTATTTTTAAAGGCACCGATTGTTATTGGTTTTCGGTACTTCTGAAAGGGGAGGGGACAGGATTGTAATTTTGGGGCCGGGGCGTTGTTCTCCCTTTGGATTGCACTATAGTATATTGCCTTAGTCCCATCGCAAGGTCATGGCCCCATAAAAGGCAGCTCCCAGAAGCGCTGTTTTTTCATTGAGGATTACTTTTACCGGTATCATTTCAAGGAGGGAGTTCAGTCTACCGGACTGTACGAAATTATTATAAAAAACTTCCCTTTTCATGCCTTGGATGATTTTCGGCAAGATGCCCCCACCTATATATATACCCCCGGTAGCCTTAAATTTTAGGGCAAGCTGTGCCGATTCTATGGCCAGGAACCGAATAAAAAGCTCCAAGGTGGCCATACAGACCGGATCTTCTCCAACAAGGGCGGTCTCCGTTATTACGGCGGAAGGATCGCCCTGCGCCATCCTATCTTTCAACCACTGCGGTTCCGTGTCCCTACTTTCTGCCCGATTGAAGGAATACAGATCCAAGATGCCGGGACCGGATACCAATCTTTCCCAGCTAACATGGCCATATTTTTGATGGAGGTGCCGTAAGATTTTTATGTCCGTTTCGTTTCGGGGGCTAAAATCACAATGACCCCCCTCACAGGCAAATGGATGGTAGTGCGATCCATCCCAGAACATTCCGGCCTCCCCAAGCCCCGTACCGGGAGATATCAGGGCGGCGTTGCCCGGTATTTTTGATCCGTATTTTAGCTTTTCAAAGTCATTTTCTTGGAGCGCCGCCAGTCCATAGGCATTGGCTTCCATATCATTGATAAGCGAAACATGTCGTATATGCAGTTCCCGGCTTATTTCTTCCCTATCAATTACCCAAGGAAAATTGGTGCCATAAGCCTTGCCCTGGGTTACAGGCCCGGCAACACCCAGGCAGATTCCATTTATTCCGGGCATTGTGGTTGTTTGGAAATCCTTTGCCATTTCTAAAAAGGATTTATATTTCTTGGTAGGATAGGACTTTTCATTTAGGGGTATCAGATCTCCCGACTTGATTTCAAAAAGGGCTAAATTAGTTTTTGTACCCCCCACATCAGCGGCCAAGATTACTCCTTTGTTGGATAGGCCGGTGTTCATCGGGGCCAAAGGAATTTTCCCTTCATGTATGGCCGATAGTGGGAATTTTGTGATTTTTTCCATGAAGTTTATCTTTTATGCAATGCTTATGTTCTATATGAATAGCCTATTCCCAATTAAAATACGTAATTCCACGTCTGCCATCAAAGGGTCAAAAGAAAAAATATTGGAAATCGACCAAAAAACTTAGCATAGATGCATTATCCCCAATGGGTTCACGATATTCAATGGTTGCTAATTTATTGTTCCAGGATCCATTGGTACAAATTATCCGCATCCTCCTTGTTGCATAATTGTGTCCCTTCATGCATGGTAGCTGCAGTACCGCAGGCAACGCCGTATTTTACCATTTCGCCGAAGGTCCTGCCCCCTAACAAGCTTACTAACATACCGGCTACCATACTATCTCCCGCGCCGATAGTACTTTTTTGCAGCACCGTAGGGGCCGGAATGTGCTGTATTAGATGCTTAGTGGCCAATAGGGCCCCTTTGGCCCCCAGGGAGACAACAAGTATTTCACAATCGTGCCCTTCCAGAAACTTTTTGGCAAGGGGTTCCAATTCCATTGCGGAAATTGAGGTAAGCCCGCATAAGGTGCCCAATTCGCCCAAATTGGGTTTTAGCAAGAATATTTTGGATTTGGCGGCCTTGGTCAGGGCCTCCCCGGAAGTGTCCAAAACAAAGCGGACGTTTTTCCTTTCGGCCATCCCGGCTAGCTGAACATAAAAATCATTGGGCATTCCAGGGGGCAGTTTGCCGCTGCCCACCAAATAATCACCTTCTTCCAATTTTTTTTCCAATTGATCGAGTAAGGCTTCCCATTCTTCCTTATCTACTTTTGGTCCGGGAACTCCAAAGCGGTACTGCTGCTTGGTAATGGTATCCGTAACAGAGAGGTTATCACGTGTCCATCCCTTAATGGGAACCACTAGTTGATCAATGCCAATTTCATTCAAAAGTTGCCTTAAGTGTTCTCCTGTAGGGCCTCCGGCCAAATAGGCACAAAGAGAATCCCCTCCCAATTTTTTAATGGCCCGTGAGACATTTATTCCTCCGCCCCCAGCGTAGTAGGTGGGGGCTGAACAGCGCAATTTGGTGTTGGGAGCAATGCCGGCAACGGTAACGTTTTTGTCTATTACGGGGTTTAGGGTAAGTGTTACTATTTTATTGTGCATTTTCGTTGAAATTTATAATTTTTCACCGCTTAATGATTTTGGATCTGGACAGAAATTGCCCGTTTTAATGCCCCTATACGCCCATCAGGGTGCCAAGAGTTATGGGTAAAAGCTATCGGTAAGGTGAAATCTACTTCAATTGCTACTTTCGGCCATTCCGAAATTGATCTTACTTTGTTCAGCCATATTTATGTTCTTTATTCCAGCAATCAGGGCATCGGGGTTAAAGGAAATGGAATTGATTCCTTTTTCCACAAGGAATTGGGCAAATTCCGGGTAGTCGCTAGGGGCTTGTCCGCAAAGGCCAATTTTTGTATTTGTTTTATGTGCCGATGCAATGACCATCGCTATCATTTTTTTTACTCCGGGATCATTGGGAGTAAAAATATCGCCCAGTAGTTCTGAGTCCCGGTCCACTCCCAGGGTCAATTGGGTAAGGTCGTTGGAGCCTATTGAAAAACCATCAAAATAACCTGCGAACTCTTCGGCCAAAATAACATTATTGGGTATCTCGGTCATCATAAATAGCTCTAAGCCGTTTTCTCCCCTTTTTAAGCCGTAACGGGCCATAAGATCTACCACTTTTTTAGCCTCACTAAGGGTACGGCAGAAGGGAACCATAATCTTGACATTGGTAAAGCCCATATCTTCCCTTACCATTTTCAAAGCTTTACATTCCAGTTCAAAAGCTTCCTGGTACTTGGGATGATAGTAACGTGAGGCCCCCCGAAATCCGATCATGGGGTTGGATTCCAGCGGCTCAAATTCTTTGCCTCCGATGAGGTTGGCATATTCGTTGGACTTAAAATCACTGCTGCGCACAATAACATCTTTGGGGTGGAATGCTGCCGCGATGGTAGCAATGCCCTCTGCCAGCTTATGCACAAAATAATCTGCCTTGTCCGGGTAGTGGTGGGTAAGTTTTTCAATAAGCGTTTTGTCCGAAGCATTTTTTAGATTGTTAAAATGTTTTAAGGCCATAGGATGGATCTGTATGGAATTGTTGATAACGAATTCCAAACGCATGAGACCAACGCCGGCTGAGGGGTAAAACGATAGTTTAAAGGCCTGCTCCGGATCTGCCAAAATGAGCATGGGTCGGGTTGCCGGTTTTTTAAGGGATTTGGTATCCACTATTTTTTCCTCCCATTTCAGTATTCCATCGTAGACCACCCCGGTATCCCCATCAGCGCATGAAATGGTAATTTCCTGGCCATCCTTAATGGTTTTAGTAGCATTGAGGGTGCCAACTATGGCCGCAGCACCAACTTCACGGGAAACAATGGCCGCATGGCTTGTACGCCCCCCTTGGTCCGTAATGATACCGGCAGCTTTTTTTAGGATGGGGTCCCAATCGGGATCGGTCTTTTCTGTTATAAGAATTTCTCCGGGGCGTAACTTATGGGATTCCAAGGGGCTATGGATAATCCGTGCTTTCCCGACCGCTATTTTGTTGCCCAGACCCATTCCCCTGGTAATTTCCTTACCTTTATCGATTAAGGTATAGGTACTAATTTTAAGTTTATCCTTTTTTGCACTTTGTACCGTCTCCGGCCTGGCCTGGACTATAAACAATTCATCGGTCAATCCGTCCTTGGCCCATTCTATATCCATGGGTCGTCCATAATGTTCTTCAATGATCATGGACCATTCGGCAAGTTTTACCACTTCGGCATCTGTAAGTACGTATTTTTCCTGTTTTTCTATTTTGGTATCGAGGTTAATTGTACCATTGCCAGAGCTGTCATAGACCATGGTTTTTTCCTTACTGCCCAGTTTTCTTGAAATAATGGGTTGGGGAATATTATTTTTTAAACTGGGTTTATAAACGTAGTATTCGTCGGGATTTACACTGCCCTGAACAATATTTTCACCTAGGCCCCAAATACAGGAAATAAGGACTACCTTATCAAAGCCGCTATCGGGATCCAAGGTGAAATTTACACCGGAACTGGCCAGATCCGACCGTACCATTAACTGTACGCCTATGGATAGGGCTACCTTTGTCTGGTCAAAATGATTGTCTTCCCTGTATTTTATGGCCCTATCCGTAAATAGGGAGGCGTAACATTTGTGGCAGGCAGCAATTAGTCCATCGATGCCCTTTACGTTGAGATAGGTTTCCTGCTGTCCTGCAAAGCTGGCATTGGGAAGATCTTCTGCCGTAGCGCTACTTCTGACCGCTAGGGAAATTTCATTGCCATATTTTTTTACAAGGGTATTATATCCGTTTGCCACTGAATTTTTAATGGCTTCAGGAAATTCTGCCTGTGCAATTTCCTGTCTTATGGCCGATCCCACTTCCCTTAGATTTGAAAAATCCCTTTTGTCCAATTTTTCAATTTCGCCGAAAATGAAGTCCCTTAAATTGGCCTCCTTAAGAAATAGCCAATAGGCCTCGGAGGTAGTGGCGAATCCGTCGGGAACTTGTATTCCCTTGGAGGTCAGTTTTTGGTACATTTCACCCAATGAGGCATTTTTGCCCCCTACTTCCGGGACATTTCCAATGTCTATTTCCTTAAAGTACTTTATGTAGTTTATCATCTCCTATACATTAATGGGTTATTGGATTAGTTGCTGCAGAGATGTAAAGCCAATTGTTATAAGCTGGAAAAATTAGGGGAACCAACTTTGTAGATTTCGCTACTAGGTTTCTTTTCTTTTTCCGGTGATCTCCAATATTTTGATGCGGTATACGGTTGGATTACCGCGCGAATACAACTTGCTGGAGAACTCACTTATATATTCGGTTTCTCTATTTTCTTTATGAAGGATAAGGCTTTTTATCCCTTCCGTAAACTGGTGCAGTTTAAACTTGGCATCCGGACCCTGAAGTTCCTCAAAGGTGCCATGGACCATGACCGATTGCCAGTTGTAGGACGATTTTATTTCCTCTACCAATAATGTCACGGCAGTATTCTTCCGCATGGCATCGATCTTATGGCCGTCTGCCGAATAGCTTATTAGGGAATTATTTTCCTTGTCATAGTAATAGGTAATGGGAAGTACATAGGGCCTATGTTGGGATATAAACCCCAAGCGCCCTATATAGTTGTTTTTAAGTAGGCGAATACTTTCGTTATCGGTTAAATTCGTCATATGTCCTTTAATGGTCAGGAAATTCCTTTGGTTTTCTTTTTATGGAATGTTTTTTAAAATCTTCAATCTTTCAATTGGACCAAATCTAGTTTCTTCTTTTTGGGTAAAATATGATATCCGTCAGTTTGGAATATTTTATTAAATCCATATCTAGGATTTATCCATTTCAATAGACCATTAACTTAAAACCGTGGTGATTTGGGCAGAAAAAAGCCAATCATGACTTTTCTCATATTCCAAATAGTTTAATTCCCGTTATTTTAGGTTATAATATTTTATATTATCTATGAAGAATTTTTTATTGGCCCCATATCTATTTCTTTTATTGGCCTGCGTGGATAAACAGGAAAGAATATTTCCCACTAGAAGACAGTTGACAGAATCCGTATATGCCTCCGTAACCGTACAGCCCGATAGTCTCTACCAGGCCTATGCCCCCGTAGCGGGTATTTTGGATCGAAATTTGTTGGAGGAAGGGGATTTGGTAAGTCAGGGAACCCCGGTAACCCAAATTGAGAACAGTACTCCAAAACTCCGCTCGGATAATGCCCTTTTGGCACTTCAATTGGCACAGGAAAATTATAATGGGAGTTCGGCGATTTTAGGAACCTTGGAAGACGGGATCCAATCGGCAACCTTGTCATTTAAGAACGATTCCATGAATTATTTGAGGCAAAAAAGGCTTTGGGACCAAAATATTGGATCACAAGTGCAGTTAGAGAGCCGTAAGTTGGCCTATGAAATTTCAGGAAACAATTTAAAGCAACTTAAAAACAAATATGTCCAGACCAAGAACGAACTTTCTACCCAAGTCCGGCAAGCGCTCAATAATTATAATACCTCAGAACTCTCCACTAAAGATTTTACCGTTAGTAGCAAGATCAACGGGAAGGTTTATGCACTTTACAAAAATCCGGGCGAAATAGTCAGTACTATGGAGCCACTGGCTTCGGTGGGCAGTGCTACGGATTTTATTATCGAATTGTTGATAGATGAGGTAGATATCGTAAAACTTCAATTGGGCCAAAAAGCACTCATTACTTTGGATGCTTATGGCAATCAGGTGTTTAACGCCAAAGTCAGCAAAATATATCCCAAAAAGGACGAGCGTTCCCAGACCTTTAAGGCAGAAGCTATTTTTGATACACCACCTACGACGCTATACCCAGGCCTGGCAGGAGAGGGAAATATAATTATTTCGGAAAGGGAGAGCGTCCTGACCATTCCCAAGGAATTTTTGTTGGAAGGGAACAAGGTTAGGACGCCTGGTGGGGAAGTTGAGGTGGTTACCGGATTGCAAAATTTGGACCGGGTCGAAATTCTGGATGGCATCAATGAGACCACGGAAATCCTAAAACCGGAAAAATGATCAACTGGAAGGTCATATTGAACATTGCCAAAACCCATCTGCTCACCAAGATGAAATCTACGGTGACGGCCTCCCTTGGAGTTACCTTTGGAATTGGGGCATATATTACTTTGGTGAGCTTTATGACCGGGCTTAATAAAATGTTGGACAGCCTTATATTGAATCAAACGCCGCATATTCATATCTACAACGAGATAGAGCCCTCGGAGAAGCAGCCCATTGCCCTCTACCAAGAATTTGAGGATGCCTTTAATGTGGTAAATTCCATTAAACCCAAACAAAGTCAAAAGAAGATCCATAACGGTCTGCCCATTCTGAATTATCTTAAAGGGGACAAAAAGGTGTATGGTGCTACGCCTCAATTAAGGGCGCAGATCTTTTATCTCTCCGGATCAATAGAATTAGGGGGTAATTTGGTAGGAGTGGATATTATGGAGGAGGCAAGACTCTCAAGCATTGGTGATTATATAGTGGAAGGAACAGCGCAGGATTTAAAAAATAGTGAAAATGGAATACTTTTAGGGGCTGGACTTGCAAAAAAAATGTCGCTTAAAGAGGGCGATCGGGTACAGATCAGCACCATAAAGGGCGATGTTTTTCCCTTAAAAATTGTGGGTATATACCAAAGTGGAATTGCGGATATAGATAATATCCAAAGTTTTGCCAATCTTAAAACGGTGCAACGTATTTTGGGGGAGGCCCAGAACTATGTTACGGACATTAATGTAAAGTTGTACGATATTGACCAAGCTACCGCCATGGCAAATAGCCTGGGAAAACAGTTTCAGGTAAAGGCCATTAGTATTAACGAAGCCAATGCCCAATTCGAGACCGGATCCAATATCCGTAACCTGATTACCTACGCGGTATCCATTACTTTATTGATTGTAGCCGGATTTGGAATCTACAATATCCTCAACATGCTCATTTATGAAAAAATGAAGGATATCGCCATTTTAAAAGCTACCGGATTCTCTGGAAATGATGTGCAACTTATATTTATGGGCCAGGCTATGATCATTGGTGCAATGGGAGGGATTCTTGGGCTTATTGTTGGGTTTGTGCTTTCCAAACTAATAGACAATGTGGCCTTCGAGACCGAGGCATTGCCAACCATCACCACTTATCCCATAAATTATAATATTTGGTACTATGTCATAGGATTTTCCTTTGCCCTGATTTCAACTTTCTTTGCCGGTTGGTTGCCATCAAACAAAGCAAGGCGCATAGATCCCGTGCGTATTATTAGGGGAACTTGATCAAGAAAAATGGACTTCGTTTTAGAGACTAAAAATATTAATAAATACTTTGAAAAGCCCGTGGAATTCCATGTGCTCAAAGATATTTCTTTCGGAATAGAAAAGGGAAAATTTGTCTCTATCATGGGTAAATCGGGTTCGGGGAAGTCTACCTTGCTTTATATTCTGTCTACC
>CBFGWQ010000136.1:0-10744 GCA_965652575.1 uncultured Arenibacter sp.
TGCATCCTAGATGTGGCGCTTCTTTTTTTTGCCAACTGCTTACCGTGCACTTATCATCCAGACCTTGTCATGGAATTTATTCCGTTCCAAAGCCTCTGTCTTTGCCGTTCTTTGAAGCCGGCCTGCTTTTGTCGGCAGGGATGTAATTCATGGCATTAAGGAGAGAAGCACTTGTTTTTAAAACAGGGAGATTAAAAAATAATTTGACAAAGGTTCCGATTTCCTTCCCTACTTTTGCGAAATGGTAGATTATCTAATTGTGGGCCTGGGTTTGGCCGGTATTTCCTTTTGTGAGGTATTGGAAAGAAACCAAAAATCCTTTAAGGTAATCAGTGATGATTCCCAGACTTCTTCCGCAGTTGCGGGCGGACTCTATAATCCGGTTATCCTTAAACGTTTTACATTGGCCTGGAACGCCAAAGAACAGTTGGATCTGGCCCTTCCCTTCTATTCCGGATTGGAAAGGAAATTAAATGTCCCATTGGATTATAAGGTTCCCATTCTAAGACGTTTTGCCAGCATCAATGAACAAAATCTTTGGTTTGAAGCTTCGGACAAACCGAATTTGGGCCATTTTGTGGCCCCAAAAATACTTCCCGACCATAACCCCCATATTGATGCGCCCTTTGGCTATGGGGAAGTGTTGCATACGGGAAGGATAGATACGGCCGTTTTACTATTGTACTACAGTAGGTATCTGAGGGATAAGGATGTATTGCAAAGGGAAACCTTTAATTTTGAAGCCCTAAAGCTACAGGATGGATTTGTGGAATATGGGGGGTTAAAGGCCAGGAACATCGTTTTTGCAACCGGGTTCGGGATAAAGGAAAATCCGTATTTCAATTATTTGCCGCTCAACGGTACCAAAGGCGAATTGTTGACCATTAAGGCGCCGGCCCTAAAAGAGGAGAGGGTTATAAAATCGTCCGTTTTTATTATTCCTTTGGGCCAGGATATGTATAGGGTGGGCGCTACCTATAAATGGAAAGATAAGAGTAATGCTCCCACCGAGGAAAGTAAACAGGAGCTTATACAAAAGTTGAATACTTTTCTAAAATGCCCTTATGAAGTGGTAGACCATGTGGCGGGGATAAGGCCTACGGTGAGCGATAGGAAGCCACTGGTAGGCAGGCATCCCGAACATGAAAATATGTATTTGCTCAATGGTTTGGGTTCCCGGGGGGTCATGATAGCACCCATGGTATCCATGCAGCTTTACGCTTTAATAGAAAATAAAAGGGCATTGGATCCGGAAATGGATCTGTCCCGTTTTACTCGATAATCGAGATTTAACCTGTTCGCCCGTGCTTTTCGGACGGGTCTGCCCATATCCGTTCAGGCGGGCCTGCCCTTGTCGGCCAGACAGGCGTCGAAATCTAAAAATAAAGTTCCTTTCAATGTCTCGTGTCTCGATAGCTATCGGGATTGCCCAGAGGTAGTTTGCCATAAAACACTTTAGGAACTGGCCTTTGGGTCATATTTGATGAAGAAATTGATCCAAATGTTTCGTGAAACCCTGATAATAAAGGGCATAAATACGATCAAAGTAATAATGATGCTTATAAAGGTGTTGACTAGGGAAGCTTTGAAAAATAAAAATGTAATTACGAAAGCGGCCACGGCAAAGGCTACGCCAACACCATAACTAACGTACATGGCCCCATAGAAGAAAGAGGGTTCTATTTTATATTTGGTACCGCAATGCGAGCATCGTTCGTTCATTTTAAAGATATTGCCCAAATGATATGGGTTTTTGTCCCTATACATACTCTCTTCATGGCATTTTGGACAAGTTCCTGTTAAAATGCTGTAGAGTTTGTTTCCTTTTTTTAACATTTGCAAAAAGTTTCTACTAAATTACGTTTTTGTAGCCTTAACCAATGTAACATTAGTCACCAAATATGCTTAATATCCATAATCTCTCCGTTTCTTTTGGAGGGGAATATCTATTTGAAGAAATATCTTTCCGTTTAAATTCTGGGGATCGAGTGGGTCTCATAGGAAAAAACGGAGCGGGTAAATCTACGCTTTTGAAAATTTTATCCAAGGATATGCCCATAGATTCTGGAACCATTGCGTCCGATAAGGACATTAAAATGGGATTCTTGCGACAGGATATCGATTTTGATCTGGGAAGGACGGTTCAGGAGGAGGCCCATCAGGCCTTTGAGGAAATAAAGGCCTTGGAGCTGCGGTTGGACGAAATTAACCATCAGCTTGCAGAACGTACCGATTATGAAAGTGAAGCTTATAATCAGTTAATTATAGACTTGAACGATGTAACCCATCATTATGAAATATTGGGGGGTTACAATTATCAGGGCGAAACGGAAAAAGTATTGCTGGGCCTAGGTTTTAAACGGGAGGACTTTGATCGTAAGACCGAAACCTTTTCCGGCGGTTGGCGGATGCGTATAGAATTGGCAAAGCTTTTGTTACAGAGCAATGACATACTTTTATTGGATGAGCCAACAAACCACTTGGATATCGAATCCATTATTTGGTTGGAGAATTTCCTGAAGAATTATGCCGGAGGTGTAATGATAGTCTCCCACGATAAAATGTTTTTGGATAATGTGACCAATAGGACCATTGAAATTTCTTTGGGAAGGATATACGATTACAATAAACCCTATTCCAAATACTTGGTACTGCGCAACGAAATTAAGCAACAGCAGCTCAACGCCCAGAAAAATCAAGAGAAGGAAATACAGCAGGCAGAAAGATTGATCGAAAAATTCAGGGCCAAATCCACCAAGGCCTCCATGGCCCAGTCACTGATCAAGAAGCTCGATAAAATGGAACGGATAGAAGTCGATGAGGATGATAATAGTGTAATGAACCTGAGATTTCAAATTTCCGTTACACCTGGTAAGGTGGTAACGGAAATAGAGGGCTTATCCAAGAGTTATGGGGATAACCATGTGCTAAAGAAAATAGACCTTTTGATAGAGCGGGATTCCAAGACCGCCTTTGTTGGGCAAAATGGTCAAGGGAAATCCACACTGGCAAAAATAATAGTGGGGGATTTAGATCATAAGGGGTATCTAAAATTAGGGCATAATGTCCAAATCGGCTATTTCGCACAAAATCAGGCAGAGTATTTGGATGGCGAAAAGACCATTTTGGATACCATGATAGATGCGGCCAATGAAAAGAACAGAAGTAAGGTTAGGGATATATTGGGGTCTTTTTTATTTAGGGGCGATGAGGTGGAGAAATATGTTAAGGTACTATCCGGAGGTGAACGGAACAGATTGGCCCTTGCAAAAATGCTGTTACAGCCATTTAATGTACTGGTCATGGATGAGCCAACAAACCATTTGGACATTAAATCCAAGAATGTGCTAAAACAAGCCCTTCAGAATTTTGATGGAACCTTGATATTGGTGAGCCATGATCGGGATTTTTTGCAGGGACTTACCAACAAGGTGTATGAATTTAAGGATGGCAGTATCAAAGAATATCTTGGGGATATCGATTTCTATTTGGAACAGAGGAAAGTGGAAGATTTCCGGGAAATAGAAAAGAAACAGACAATAGTCCAAAAAAAGGAAAGGCCCCAGGAGAAGCAAATGGATTTTGAAGATCAAAAAAAGATAAAATCCTTAAAAAATAGGCTTAGTTCAACGGAAAGTGACATTGCCCGGTTAGAGAAGGAGTTGGCCGGGATTGATCATGATCTACTTATGAATTATGATGCCACCATTGCCAAGGCCAATTTTTTCGACGTTTACCAGAAGAAAAAGAAGAATCTTGAAAGCCTAATGAAAACATGGGAAAATATTACTATGGAACTTGAAGAGTTCTCTTTGTAGGGAAAAAAATCCGTCCCATAGAATTTCCTTGACCACAATTTCTTATGCTTTCACAACAAATACAGGGCTTTCGAGCTTTTTTCATCGAATATTTTTGCTGATTATCGAACAATAATCTTATTTTGTAGGGTAATTCTGATTCCTTTGGGGTTAAAGTTAAAAATATGAAATGAGCCATAATAATAAAGTTGATATCAACTGATAATGTTAATTGGCGAATTACATCTGACCATTAAAAAACAATAAATACTATCAGATGAAAAAAAGCATACTTATGCTATTGGGGCTTCTAATCACGCAATTATTGTCCGGGCAGGTTGCCGATCTGGAGAAAAATGTGCTTGTGGATCTCTATAACAGTACTGAGGGGGGTAAATGGATCAAAAAATGGGATCTAAACGCCCCTGTTTCCACTTGGGAAGGGGTTATTCTTGAGAACAATAAGGTGGTTTCCATTAATTTAATGAACAACAACCTTAGGGGGAGCATTCCCAATTCCATAGGCGACTTAAAGAATTTAAAAATATTGAACCTGGCCTTAAACAATATTGGGGGGAATATTCCGGAAGGTATAACCGAATTAAAAAAATTGGCCGTGCTGCGGTTGGGTAAAAATAAGTTGACAGGGGCGATCCCCAAAAATATTGGGAATCTGGAAAGGCTTTTGGTATTGGATCTTTTTTATAACGACCTTTCTGGTGAATTGCCTCTTGGCCTGGGTAATATTAAAAGGTTAAGCGTAATATTACTTTCCCATAACGGATTAAGTGGTTCCATCCCTTTAACCCTTGGGAATTTAAAATATTTGGAACGTTTGGAGTTGGGGGATAATAATTTTAGCGGTGTAGTGCCGGACAGTCTCGAAAACCTGACCAATCTTAAAATGCTTGTTTTGGCGGAAAATCGATTTAGGGGAGAATTTCCTGAGGACATCTTGAGCCTTCCCAATTTAAAATTGGTACAACTTCAAAATAATAGATTTGGCAAGAATGATTTTAGTAACGATGCCGGAAAAAATAAGTTTGCCCTTTTTGACTATGATGAAGACAATCATAGAAGCTTTGATATCAATAAAATGAATATCAATAAGGACGTTAGAACGGCCGATACCAGATTTGAGGATAGTTTTAATTAAAAGAATATGAATATGATACAACAAAAATTACAAAGAGCTTGTATTTTGGGAGTGATTGTATTTTGCTTGGGGTTTGCCACAGCGGTGAATGCCATGGTTCCAAAAAGCGAAAAGGCCGTACTACTGGAGCTTTACAATAGTACCCAGGGCCAAAAATGGAATACTGCATGGGATATTGGCACTCCTGTCGACACTTGGTATGGCGTGACGGTCCAAAACGGACATGTGGTGGAAATCAACCTTTTTAGGAATAACCTTGTAGGTAGTCTTCCTAAAAGTTTAGGGGATCTTAAATACCTGGTAAGTCTAAACCTTGCCTTTAATACCATAAGTGGGGAAATTCCTAAGAGTATAGCCCAATTAAGTAAATTGGAAGTGTTGAAACTGGAGATGAATAGGTTGGAAGGTGAGCTACCTGCAGAAATCGGAAATATGGAATCTTTGGTAAGGCTTTCTGCCTTTAATAACTTCCTCAGTGGAAAAATACCCGAAAGTCTTGGAAACATTCACACTTTAAAGGAGCTCAATTTATCCAGTAATAATCTTACGGGGCGCATACCCCATACCTTGGGAGAGCTTTCAAAATTGGAGAGTCTCGGGCTTTTTGAAAATAAATTGTACGGTTCCATTCCTGGAGAATTGGGACAATTGGGCAAGTTAAAGGAGCTGGTATTGGCGAACAATGAACTTGGCGGGGAAATTCCAAAGGAATTTGGACAATTGGCAAGTCTTAAAGTACTTCAGATTCAGAATAACAATATTTTTTCTTTTGATAATATGGAAGGTATGGATTCAGGTCAGTTTCTTGTTTTTGATTATGATAGGGACAAGGGAGAAGTAGGAAAAGATAATAAGTATAAGGATATTGATGCCATTAAAACAAGAATGGCAGATACGAAGTTTGAAGATGAAATGGAGGAAAAGTAATTGCTTAAAAATAAGTTGGTTTGGTTAAAAGGAATACAATTTGTTTGTATTCCTTTTTTTGTTGTCAGGAGAGTCTTGTTGACCCAATTTTAGTTATCCAAGCCTTGTTCTTTTCACACCTGATGGCCATCGTTAAAAATAATGGTACCGTAGCCATTGCAAAACCGTTATTTTTTTTCTCGTACAGATAAAACTACTTCCGACACTATGGCATTAACATCACACTTAAAGGTAAAAACCCTGCCTTTGCCGCCAGGCCTGTTCCCGGAAAGTTTTCAGGATTGGGTTCTGTAAATGTTGGATATCCAAAGTGGGCAGTAAGCATTGGAATGTATTGTTTTGCCAACTGTAAACTGCTATTGCCAACTAGTCTCCCCGTCTTTGTCAGGGAATCTTGTTCCAATTCATAACCCCCGTCTTTACCGGCATGTATGTAGTTTATTTTTTATAATCCCCGGCGTTGATTACCGTCCAATTCTTATAGGGTTTAATGTATTTGCCAATAGCATTGTTGATATCGCTTATGGTTAGATTTTTCACTTTGTCTTCCAATTTTTTATGGAATTCCATGGTGCGGTCATAATAAATATTGTTGTTCAATAAACCTGCCAGCTCGGCATCTTTGGCCCGGGAAACATTTTCCTCTTGCACCCAGCCGTTTATGGCGTTCTTTAATTCTTCCTCCGTAATGCCATCTTTAATATAACGATCCAATTCCTCTTTAAACCCTAGTTGCACCTTATCATAGTTCTCCGGGGCATAAATGGCATATAGGTAAATGGATGAATTTTGGTCGTCCGCATTGGGATCGGCCTGAAAACCGGCGCCAGCACCATAACTAACTCCGTCTTTCTGGCGCAACCTGTCCGCAATCCGTGAATTTAGAAAACCGCCGCCCAGGATGGTTACTGCTGTATTCAGGGCGGCATAATCTTGGTGGTCCTGACTAATATTAACATTAAGGTTTCCAAGGGTCATGGCGTTCTTTTTATCCGGGGTAAGAATGTCCTCATTTACTTCAGGGGAATCGGTAAATGGATCCTTTAGCCGCGAGTAGGTATTTTTGCTCTTGAAGTTGGCATATTCTTTTTCCATATAGGTTTTTAGTTCTTCCGGTTGCAGATCACCTATACCTACCAGAATGGACTTGCCCAGACCGTAAAATTCCTTGTGGAAACTTTTGATTTCCTCTATGTTGACCGCCCTTATGGCGTCTTCCTCTTCTTCTACCGTCATTGCGTATAAGGGATGCCCTTTGGGAAAGGTGTTGTTTATCACGGACAATCTTTTGGAGGCCAAAAATTGTGGCTCTGTCTTGTTGCTTTCCAGATAGGCCAAGGACTCGGTTTTTAACTTCTCCAATTCCGAGGCCTCGAATGAAGGTGTTTTGAGCATTTCCGACATTAGGGCCAATGTGGCCATTAGGTTTTCTTCTGTAGAAACTACATTGGCATAAACATTACCGCTACTGGCCCTAAAGGATACCGAAGATTTTAATTTGCTCAATTCGTCCTCTATCTGTTGTCTGGACTTGGAGCGGGTGCCCTTGTTCAGCATACTGGCGGTAAAGGAAGGGACAACCCCTTTATTCTTCAGGGATTCCACGTCCCCGTTTCTAATGCTGAAACTAAGTCTAACGGTTTTACCACGGTTACTTTTTTTAATTATACCGTAGGCAATTCCATTGGAAAGTTGGCCTTGCTCCAATCTGGATTGAATGGCGTCATAGGCAACATCAAAGGCCTCCCCTGTACCCATATCCTCCCTGCCTTTATAGTTGGATACAAGGGCATCAAGATTTTGGGTGTGCTCAATTTCTATTCGTTCCGGTTTTTTGGTAGGGTTAAACCGGCCTATGGTTCTATTGGTAGTAATGAGGTATTTTTTGGCCACTTCATTGACCGCTTCAAGACCGGCACTCTCAATTCTATCCCGTTGTATAAACGCCAATCGCCAATCGCCACCACCAATAAATTCGCTCATATAAGTTCCCAGATAAGAAGAATTTCTAAAGATCTGATCGGTTCGTTTTAAGAGATTGGCCTTGGCGCGATCCAATTCCTCTTGGGTGATGGGGGCAGTTTTTATGGCATCCAAAGTTTCCTTTAGTGTTTTTTCCACTTCGTCCGCATTTTTATCCGAAGGAACATCCACGTTGATATATAAAAAACCGGGTTCTTTGGTAAAAGGGGAGAAAGACCATATGGAAGAAGCTTTTTTTGCCTCTACTAAAGCTTTGTAGAGCCTACCGGCAGGCTCGTTCGTCAGGATGTCCTCAACAATGGAAATGGCGGCATAATCCTCATGTGAGCCTGAGGGAGTATGGTACATGGCCGAAACTATCTGTAGGTCGCCAATACGGTTTAGTTCTACTGTTTTTTCACCGTCTTGCGCCGGTTCCTGGGTATAGGAGTCCCTTATAGGACTGGAGGGCTTTTCAATTTTACCAAACTTTTTTTGGATCAAGTCAAGTGTTTTGGATTCATCAAATTTGCCGGTGACCATTAAGACCGCATTGTCCGGACGGTAGAATTTTTTATAAAATGCCTTTAGGTTTTCAATGGGAACACGCTCTATGTCGGATCTGTTCCCAATGGTGCTGTTGCCATAATTGTGCCATATATAACCGGCGTTGATTACGTTTTGCATAAGCACCCTGGCCGGGTCGTTTTCACCACTTTCAAATTCATTGCGTACTACACTGAACTCGGATTCCAAATCTTTTTTGGCAATATAGGAATTCACCATACGATCTGCCTCCAGGTCCAGGGCCCAATCCAGGTTTTCCTCATTGGCATTAAAGGTTTCAAAGTAATTGGTCCTGTCGTACCATGTTGTCCCATTGGGTCGCGCACCATGGGAGCTCAATTCTTTGGGGATATCCGGATGGTTGGGAGTGCCTTTAAATACCATGTGTTCCAAAAGGTGGGCCATGCCTTTTTCCCCATAACCTTCATGTCTGGAACCTACCAGATAGGTAATGTTGACCGTAATGGTCTGTGATGAATTGTCCGGAAATAGCAATACTTTAAGGCCATTGTCCATTTGGTATTCCGTTATTCCCTCCACAGTGGCTATTTTTTGTAATTGCCCATAGGAAAGGCTGTTGCAAATAAGGAAGATCAGTATAAACGATACGATTTTTATTCTCATGGCAGTTAGTTTTAGATATTCAATAATACAAAATTTAAAGGGTGTTTTAGAGGTTATTACCTCAGAAATTTTGAATTCTGGAGGTATATTATGCCTTTGGGGACAGCTCTTTGGAAAAATTGTAATATTTTTAGCCCGTCAATCCAAAAAAATAATTTTTCAGATGCAAAGAATTGCCATTGTATTATTTAATCTGCCCTTTTTAAATTTTTTTCTCTTTTGTTTCTTGCTGATTTCCTTTCAATCCTGTAAATCGGGACAGTCCGCTACAGTTGATCAGGGAAAAAAAGTGTCCGTTTCCGAGAACTTTACGGAGAAAATTCCCGCTACGGATATTACTTTTGATATGGTATTGATACCTGAAGGAAAGTTTATGATGGGCAGCCCTGAGGACCAGGTGAACAGAAAGGCCGATGAGGGTCCAATGAAACCTGTTGAGGTGGATGCCTTTTATATGGGAAAATATGAGTTGGGTTGGGAGGTTTTTGAACTGTTCTTTAAACAGAACAAGGATCTGTTCCAGAATTTGGACGCGGATAAGTTAAAAGGGATAGATGCCATTACAAGGCCCAGCCCTCCTTATGAGGATCCCTCTTATGGTATGGGAAAGGTGGGTTATCCGGCCATAAGCATGTCCGCCTATTCCGCCTTGGTGTTCTGTAAGTGGCTAAGTACCGTTACGGGCAGGTTTTATAGATTGCCAACAGAAGCGGAATGGGAATATGCCGCCAAGGCAGGGACCAATACGGCCTATTCCTTTGGGGATGATATTTCCAAAATTGATGAGTATGCCGTGTATTATAAAAATTCCGATAATCATTATGCCAAGGTGGGGAGCAAACTGCCCAACCCTTGGGGATTGTACGATATGCACGGAAATGTCTCCGAATGGACCCTGGACGAGTACAAGGAAAATGCCTTGGCCATTACCGACTCCAAAAACCCTTGGGTAAAGCCTACGGTAATCCATCCCAGGGTAATCAAAGGGGGGTCTTGGGACGATGATGCCAAGACCCTCAGGTCTTCCGCTAGGATAGCATCCAGCTTAAAATTGCAAAAGAGGGATCCCCAAATTCCAAAAAGCTTTTGGTGGAACACGGATTCCAACTTTATTGGATTTAGATTGGTGAGTCCAAAAGTTCAGCCTTCAAAAGAGGAGCAAAGGCAGTTTTGGCAAACAGTGTTGGACGAGTAGGAATAACGTTGAAAACCTTTTGAAAGCAAATTATTAAATTTAGCAGATGAAAAATACACTGTTCATACTATTATCATTTCTGGTTTTTGCCGGTCATGCACAGGAATCATATACCCTGTCCAAAGAGAGTGCCCTTAAAATCAGTGGGTCGTCCACCATACACGATTGGACAGTGACGGCCAATGCAATGAAGGGATCCATGAACATGAAGTCCGGAGTAGTGGATAATTTATTATTTCAGGTAGAAGTGGCCCAAATTAAAAGTGAACGTGGGGCGGCCATGGATAAAAAAATGCACGCGGCATTAAAGATGGAGGAACATCCTGAGGTGATTTTTAAGCTTCAGGAAATCAAAAAAACCTCAGATTCGGAAAATATTGTTCAGATTCATGGAATGCTTACCATTGCAGGTGTTGAAAAAGCGGTGGATATAACCTCGGGATTCCAAGAAGCTGGGGGGAATTACGTTTTTAAGGGAAGTAAGGAAATAAGGTTGCAGGATTATAATATGGAGCC
>CBFGWQ010000137.1:0-10718 GCA_965652575.1 uncultured Arenibacter sp.
GGGGGTAAAAACCTTAGGAATTCTCCCTGAGCTGCCTAGGTGTATAACCATACCTTGCCCTGAATTCCTGTGTGAAATGGGAAGCATTCCTAAAGCCGTTCATTTTGGCTATATTTTTAAACTGCTCGTTGGTGTTCCTTATGGAAAGATGTGCATTCTTAAGTCGTTCATTTTTTAGGAACCGAAAGACAGTGATCCCGAAAAACTCCTTAAATCCGCGCTTTAATTTATATTCGTTGGTACCGAATTGCAGGGCCAATTTTTTTAGGGAGGTAATATCCCTTTCAGGATGGTGCCTTAGATGGTTCCCTATGTTCCTTATAATTTCTATATCGTCCATATTAAAAATGGATTTTATTTTTGGGGTGTCCTGTCTATTTGATCCAAGGCGGTCTATCCTTGCCAAGATCTTTTGTTTAAGTTTGCCTTCCAATGTGGCCTTGTCCTTAATCAAGTTTGCCGTGATTACCATGATCTTTGCCGAAAGAAGGCCCTCATTAGGCAATAGCATCAATTTGCAGAACTCGGACATTACCAGCCCATCACTGGTCATAAATTTCAATTTTAGGTTTTTTTTCATTTTTCCATTGGTCAAAAGGTTCCGTATTTGGTCGGTCCAAATTGGCAGGGAATCCTTTTGGATGATATATCCCATTGGTTTATTTATCAATTCTTTTTTTCCATACCCCAATAACCGATCTACATCTTCGTTTATCAACACTATCTTACCGTCCAGATCTAAAAAGAACACCATATTTACCAATTCCATATAGGAGGCATCAGTGTTGATAAACCCCTGGTGCAAAAATGAATCCTTTAATTCCTCGACTACAATGTTTACCAGTGCGGTGAGTGCTTCAAGCTCATCCGTTTTTTCGGTCCGTTCAATAACGGCAGTGAAATTGCCCATAGCGATCTTGATCAATAGGGTGAAAACCCTATCGAGCCGTTCGGTATTTTCTTTTTGATCCATAACGATAGTTTATAGGGGGGAACCTATAATCTTGATCCGGTTATGAGGGGAACTTTATAAAGGATTACATTGCCCGACCGAGGATAAAAATTCAATGCCCTCCAATTCATTGGCCACAACTTTTGTCCGTACCGAAGGGGACGTGCCGAACAGATAGATATTGGCCAATAACCGTGACAAGGGATTGGAGGATACAAGGGCCACGGAGGTGGCCAGATGGGACCCTTCCCTTGCCAGGTACCATCTGGCGGCCTTGTCCATATTTCTTATTCCTTTGGTATTGCACAATATGGGGAAAGGCTTTCCCTGTTGCCATAATAATCGGTCGGCTACAATCTTAACGGCATCTTTTAAGCGGATAACTACATTTTCCTTATAGTCAAAATAGAGGATCCCTTCTTCTATACGACAATGTGAAAATTTATTTTCCATACAATTATCCATAGTATTTTTAATTAAAGGGGGTTTTAAAATAAAAGAAATAAATTTAATTACACAAAGAATTTCGATATAAAATCCTACAACTGTTCTGTAAGGGATTATTACTATTCCCTAAGGGATTTTATTCCATAACAGATATGCATTTGTAGGAATATTCCCTTATTTTTTGTCCGGTTTATGTTGCCCGCAATGGGAAACACTAATTTATCCTATAAAATCAATCCTTAAAACCAACCCATTATGGCAAAGATTGCGCCCAACAATTTTCTCGATACCGTGCACGAGGTATTTACCGATGCCACCCGTCAGGGGGTACTCCATCTCTATGCCGAGGGGGACTCGTTTACCGGAAGGCGAATCCGGATCAATAAGAGGGACCTGTTCCATTTTGGTACCACAGGCTATCTGGGCCTGGAACAGGACGAAAGGCTCAAACGGGCCGCAATTGAGGCTATCCAGAAGTACGGGACCCAATTCCCCCTGTCCAAGACCTATGTCTCCCATCCACTGTACCGGGGACTGGAGGAACGGGTATCCCGGATGTACGGGCAGCCGGTGATCATTACCAAGAACAGCACCCTGGGCCATATAGGGGTTGTCCCCAGCGCTGTATCTGACCGGGATGCCATTATCCTGGACCACCAGGTGCACTGGAGTGTGCAGAGTGCCGCAAGGGTGCTGAAGGCCCGTAGCGTCCCCATAGATATGATCCGGCACAACGATCTGGAAATGTTGGAGGACAAGATCAGGAAACTCTCCTCCCGGCACAAGCGCATATGGTATATGGCGGACGGAGTCTTTTCCATGTACGGGGACGTTTCGCCGGTTGAAGGGATCATGGCCCTCTGCAATAAATATCCCCAGCTTTACCTTTATTTCGATGATGTACACGGGATGAGCTGGATCGGGAAGAACGGTACCGGGTATGTTATGGACCAATTAAAGGAACTCCCGGAGAACGTTCTTTTGTTCGGTACCCTGAGCAAGACCTTCGGGGCCAGTGGTTCCGTTCTGGTCTGTTCCAATAGGAAGATGTACGAAAAAATAAAGACCTTTGGTGGGCCACTTACCTTTTCCGCCCAGTTGGACCCGGCATCGGTGGGCGCGGCGATCGCCTCGGCGGACATCCATCTTGGCCCTGAAATTTATGGATTGCAATCCAATCTGTTGGACCGTATCAAGTATTTTAATAAGCTGCTGGCCCGGACGGAACTCCCCTTGGTGGAACGGAACGGTTCCCCGGTCTTCTATATCGGGACGGGGATGCCGGTCACAGGCTACAATTTTGTGAACCGCCTGATGGGGGAGGGATATTTTGTGAACCTCGGCATATTCCCGGCGGTCCCCGTGAAAAATACCGGGGTGCGTATCACTATTTCCTGCCATAACGAAAAAGCGGAGATCAAAAGCTTGGTGGAAGCCATGCAGCACCATTACCTTAAAGCTCTGGAGGCTACCGGGACAATGGATAGCAAGGTACGACAGGCCTTTAAGCTCCCGGTTCATGGGGCAGAGAAGGAAGTGTTCCCAGCCGAAGGCCTCACCGTACACTATTGGGAGACCATTTTCGAGGTTCCAGGGAAGGAATGGGATTCCCTCCTAGGGGCAAATGGGGCGTTTGACCGGGCAGGAATGGAATTTTTGGAGACCGTTTTTTCCGGGAACGAAAAAAAGGAGGAGAATTGGGGCTTTCACTATTTCATTATCAGGGATTTGATGGACAGACCCGTCCTGGCCACCTTTTTTACCTATGCCCTTTGGAAGGAGGATATGCTGGCACCGGAAGCGGTCTCCAAAAAAATGGAGGAGGCCCGTTTGCACAGGCCCTATCATATGACCACCTATGTCCTGGGCATGGGATCCCTGTTCACCGAAGGGAACCACCTGTTCCTGGACCGGTCCCATCCGCAATGGCACGGTGCGCTTCGGCAACTGCTCCGGGAACTGGAAGGACTGGAGCAAAGGCTGGGGCCCGGTATGATCGTCCTTAGGGATTTTGAAAGGGACGGAAAACTGGAGGAATTTTTCCACAACCATGGGTTCGTACAGGTGGCCATGCCGGATTCGGGCCGGATCGGGAACCTGGTGTGGAAGGATGAACCGAGTTATGTTTCCCGGCTTTCTGCCCGTTCCCGATCGCATTTCAGGAAGGATATCGAACCCTTCCAATCGCACTTCCACGTCCAGGTCCTAAATACATTGGACAAACATTGGGCGGAACGGTTCTTTGAACTTTACGATCAGGTAAGACTGTACAATTTGGGCCTCAACACCTTTCCATTTCCCAAAAAGATAGTCGCCCAAATGTCCGACCACCCTGGTTGGGAGTTCCTTGTCCTTACCTTGAAGGGCGGGCATACCGAAGATGGGAAAGATCTGATCGTGGGGGCCATGTTCTGCTATAGCAACAAGGGCAGGGGGTATGTTCCCGCATTTGTGGGGATGGATTACCGGTATGCCCACGGGCACCAGGTGTATAGACAGCTGCTGTACCAGACCGTGAAGCGGGCCGGGGAACTGGGCCGCATCAGTATAGAGTTCGGCTTAACGGCCGCTTTCGAGAAAAAAAAGATCGGAGCCGAAATCACGCCAAAGGTCGCCTATATCCAGGCCAGGGACAACTATTCCATGGAACTGCTGGGCATGTTGTAGCGCAGCGGGGGAATTTTATTTCCATTTAATCCAGTTTTAACCAAGCCTTTCTGTTTTTTAATACCTGTTTACCGGGTTGGCCCCCATCCTTTTCCATTAAATGGATGCTATAGGCAGGGTTCCCTGTTAGAACCACGGTGGTAGATCTGGGAACGCCATAACGGGTATAGGCTACCTTTAGGGTGTCCCCTACCTTAAACCGGTCCATAAGGTTGTTAAAAGGCTGTGCCGCTGTCAACGGAAGGTTGTTAATGGCGGTAATAACATCGCCGGAGTCCAGCCCTGCCATATATGCCGGGCCCCCTATTGGGGTATTCCGTTGGATAATGCCGGCACCAAATTGATTGACGTTTACACTGGCCCCAAAATAAGGTTGGTCCAACGCTTGTTTTAAACCCACCCCTACCGTGGCGAACAATGGTCCATAATCCGGCATTCCACTTTTATGGATGTAATTGTCAAAGAAATGGTTCCCAAATTCCTTACCGGCGTATTGCACCAGGGTTTTTCGTAGGTCCTGCAGGGTGTAGGGCACTTCTTTTTTGCCATAGGTCTGCCATACCAATTTCATATAGCCGTCCAGGTGAAGTCCGTTTTGCCGTAACGATAGGTCAAGCGCCAACCCCAGAACGCTGCCATAGGAATAGTAGGAGATAAAGGTGTTTTCCCTGTTTACCGGGTCTACCGAAGTGGCGGCGTCCACAAAGGGGGCCTGGTAGCTCATTTCTATAGGGTTGAAGAATTGCCTGGCCGGAGAGTTCCAGACATAGTTGAAAGTGCCCGTAAGCCCCTCTATATATTCCTTTGGGGTGATGATGCCGGCCCGGCACAGTATAAAATTGGTATAATAACTGGTAAACCCTTCCGCAAACCAAAGTTCCCCGCTCATGTTGGCCTTGGCAAAATGGAAGGGCTCCAGGGACTTGGGGCGTATGCGTTCCACGTTCCAGCAATGAAAAAATTCATGGGCCACGGTGCCTATATTGTTCTTCATGCCACCTTCGGCCAGGCCTTCCCTATCGGTAAGAATGGTAGAATTTCTATGTTCCATGCCGTCGCCGGAGGCATTGGGGATATAACAGGCCAGGAAGGTATAGGTGCCGTAATCGTAGTTGGGCAGTTCGCCAAAGACCTCCTTTTCGGCCAGGACCACCTTTTTTACCTGTTCAAAGTAGGTGTCCAGCTCCGCTTCCGTGCCGTTGTGGTGCAGTACAAATTGTATGCTCTGTAGCGTACCATGGTGGTCTACCCCAAATTGGCGGATGTCGAAATCGCTTATTTCGGTAGGACTGTCCATAAAGTATGCTAAGTTGGGTGCCGTATGGATATTGCCCGTTACCTTGGGCATTTGGGTGGCCACCTTCCAGTTGAGGTCTTCCCGGACCTTAAAGTCCACTTCTATTTTCCGATCGCTTAAATTGGGTACGTACATAAAGGTGGCCGGGATGTTGAGATGCGCATGGGTCCCATCAATTTGGGCATAGGTACCGTCCCCCCGATCGGCAAAAAGGGTATAGCTTATATTCACTTCCCCGTCATGGCCGTTAATGTCCCACTGGTACGGATTGGGCCTGGTAATTTCCAGGGCCTTTCCACGGCCGTCCGTAGCCTTGAAATTATATACATTTTTGGCAAACTCGTGCAGGGCGTACCGGCCAGGGGAGGAACGGGCCATACGTACCGAGAGTACTCCCGGATCCAATGAGGGAAAGGAGGCCGTAATTTCCGCTTCGTGATGTTCGGCATTGGCAAAGGAAATGCTATAACGGTTGGTTTGGCCCTGAAGGTTTATGCAAAGGGCGAGGAATAAAAGGCTAAAGAATTTACAGTTCATAGGTGTTTCCACGGTATAATTTTTCAATGTCTTTGTACAAACGAATATACTATATAAATACAGGATATGCTACATTTGCCATATGATGGAACTACCCAAAAAATTGATGGCCAAATTAAGTGAAAGGGAAACCGATAACGCCCTGCGGAAATTGGCTGCGCCGAATGGCCTGATCGATTTTTCCTCTAACGACTACCTGGGCCTTGCCAGAAACAGGGGGCTATTTAACAAGGCCTCGGAATTTTTGGAAAATAATGGTGCCATGGCCAATGGCGCTACGGGATCCCGGCTCTTAACGGGCAATTACGGACTGTATGGCGAATTGGAAGGGGTGCTGGCCAGTTTTTTTGGTTCGGAATCGGCCCTGGTCTTTAATTCGGGATACGATGCCAACCTGGGTTTTTTTAGTGCGGTGCCACAGCGCACGGATGTTGTTTTTTATGATGAACTCTCGCACGCCAGTATTCGCGATGGCATTGCGATGGGCCTTGCCCAAAGCTATAAGTTTAGGCACAACCAATTGGAAGATCTAAGGGATCGGATGGACCGGGTGCGCCAACGAAAGCCCGATAGCGATATTTATGTGGTTACGGAATCGGTCTTTTCCATGGATGGGGATAGCCCGGATCTAAATGCATTGGCGGCATTGTGTACATCCATAGGGGCCTATTTGGTGGTGGACGAGGCCCATGCGGTAGGGGTATTCGGCAAAAGGGGAGAGGGGCTCCTGGACCAACCGGTGTTGCAGGACCGGGTATTTGCCAGGATCGTTACTTTTGGCAAGGCCATGGGCTGCCATGGTGCCGCCATCCTGGGGGGCAATGCCCTTAAAAGTTATTTGGTGAATTTTGCACGTAGCTTTATTTATACTACAGGATTGCCCCCGCATTCCTTGGCGACGGTTCTGGCGGCTTGTGAACACTTGTCCATATCCGGAGGGGAGCAAAGACAGCTTCGGCGTAATATCAACTTTTTTAAGGAACAATTGAGGGGCCTTGATCTTGAACCCTATTTTATCCCCAGTGATTCTGCCGTACATTGCTGTTTGGTAGCAGGCAATGAAAAGGTAAAAAAGTGGTCGTTACGGTTACGGGACAAGGGTTTTGATGTAAAGCCCATTCTTTCGCCCACCGTTCCCGGAGGACAGGAACGACTGCGGTTTTGTTTGCACAGTTTTAATACCGAAAATGAAATAAAGGAGGTACTTTACATTTTGTCCCAATTATTCGATACGCGATGAACCCGGAATTTTATACCCTGGCCACCTTTGAGTATGTGGCCGACGTTCAAATTATAAAAGGAAGATTGGAGGCCGATGGTATCCCCGTATTTCTCAGGGACGAGAATACCCTTAATTCCGATCCCCTGATCAGCAATGCCATAGGCGGAGTGAAACTGCAGGTATACTATTCCGATAGGGAAAGGGCTACCGAAATCTATAATGATATAAGGGCCTATGCCATGGATGACGAGGGCAATTTTAGGCGTTGTCCCAATTGCAGGGCAGAGCGAATGGAAATTTATTATAACAGGAAAGGGGTTTTTTATAAACTTTTTCCATTTTTTGAAAAAAGAAAGTATAAATGTCTAAATTGTGGGTTTATAACAGAACCCCATTAGAATGAAACAATTTTTTGTAACAGGAATATCAACGGATGTAGGAAAAACCGTAACTTCTGCCGTCCTGGTAGAGGCCTTGCAGGCAGATTACTGGAAACCCGTGCAAACGGGCGACGATTCCGATAGTGATACCATTTCCAGCCTAATATCCAATTCCAAAACGGTAATACATAAGAGCAGTTATTCCCTAAAGGCACCCATTAGTCCCCATGCGGCCGCTGCTTTGGAAGGGGTTTATATAGACCACAATAAAATACAGGAGCCGATTACGGAGAACCATATCATCATTGAAGGGGCGGGCGGGGTACTGGTGCCCCTTAACGATTCCGATACCTTATTGGATATTATTATGCCAACCTATCATGTGGTCGTGGTTGTGAAGCATTATTTAGGGAGTATCAACCATTCCCTGCTGACCATTAAATGGCTCCTGCTGAAGGGCTATGATGTTTCCATCCTATTCAATGGCGAGCCCAACACCGCCTCCGAGGATATTATTACCAAAATTACGGGAGTCCCCGTCTTGGGCAGGATTGGCCAGGAAGCCGTTTTAACCAAGGAAGTGGTCAAAAAATACGCAGAACAATTGAGGCCTGCGCTTATGGCCCTGTAAGGTCGTGGCCCAAAAACGTATTCCCGGAAACTGAAAGGGATTATGGGGTGGAATCCCCTTAAAATGAATTGGGACCTGGGTAGCGTTTTTGGTCATTATTCCCCATCTTTGTACTTCTATTTAAAAAGGATGTTCAATTGAAGAATCTTTCGGAAAGGGACCAAAAACACCTTTGGCACCCCCTTACACAGCATAAATTGTACCCCAAAATGCTTGGCATTGTCAAGGCCAAGGGGGCGGTCCTGTTCGATGAGCACGGCAAGGAATACATAGATGGCATATCTTCCTGGTATACCAGTGTCTATGGCCATTGCAATGATGCCATTATAGACAGGGTGTATGCGCAAATGCAGCAGTTGGATCAGGTGGTCTTCAGCGGGTTTACCCATGAGCCTGCCGTAGCGCTTTCCGAAGCCCTGATCTCCTTGTTGCCGGATAATCAGGAGAAATTGTTTTTTTCCGATAATGGTTCCACGGCTACCGAGATCGGGATAAAGATGGCATTGCAGTACCATCACAATAGAGGCAAAAAACGGTCTGTTCTCTTGGCTTTTGAGGATGGTTTCCATGGGGATACCTTTGGGGCCATGTCGGTTTCCGGCCTTTCGGTATACAATGGTCCCTTTGAGGATTATTTTATTGAGGTAAAAAGGATACCGGTGCCTACGGAAGCCAATTTGGAGGGACTGTTGCATCACTTGGAAAACACCATGGATCTGGATACCGTGGCCGGATTTATATACGAGCCATTGGTACAGGGCGCTGCCGCCATGAAAATGCACAAGGCAGGGCATTTGGAGAAAATTTTAAAAGTGATAAAATCGTATGGCGTTCTGGCCATAGCCGATGAGGTGATGACCGGCTTTGGTAAGACGGGAAGGCATTTTGCTTCCGATCATATGACGGAGAAGCCCGATATTATCTGTATGTCCAAAGCTTTGACGGCCGGGATGTTGCCTATGGCGGTAACCAGTTGTACCCAGGATATTTACGATGCCTTTTATAGCGATGATATTGCAAAGGGTCTTTTTCACGGCCACACCTATACCGCAAATCCCTTGGCCTGTGCCGCTGCCCTGGCAGGAATTGATTTGCTGAGGTCCGAAGGGATCCAAAAAAATATCGCTGAAATTATGCAATGGCACCAGGAGTTCGATGCCGAAATAAAAGGCCATCCCAAAGTGGCCGCTACCAGACAGACCGGGATAATCTACGCCTTGGACCTTGATATGGTAATGGAACGTTACGGCGAGGTAAGGGATAGACTTTGGCGACATTTTATGGATTCCGGTGTTTTTTTACGCCCCTTGGGCAATACCATCTATATTTCGGCACCTTACATTGTTACCAAAGATGAAATGCACAGGATATACGACAGCATAAGGCAAGCCCTTGAAAAATTTTAATCCATGCAACACCAATCTGTTTATATTACGGCTTTGTCCTCCATTTCCCCATTGGGGACCTCTCTAAGGGAGGCCTGGGAAAACTATAGCATGCCGGACCATTTATTAAGGGAGGACACCTATGGCCATATAAGGGCCTGGGGAGCGTCCCTGACAGAGGATGCGCGGCAGCGGATCCATGCATTGGCCAATTCGGACGCCAAGTACAGGAATTTGGATCCCTCCGTGCTGTACGCTATTGCTACAGCTAGGGAAGCCATTGGTCTGGCAGGATGGAAGGATGGGCGGTTTGGGGTAAACATTGGCTCTTCCAGGGGGGCCACTGCCCTTTTTGAAAAGTACTATAGTGAATTTATCCAAAAGGGCGAAGCCTCTACCTTGTCTTCCCCTACCACCACTTTGGGAAATATATCCTCCTGGGTGGCCCATGATCTACAGGCCCAAGGCCCGGAAATATCCCATTCCATTACCTGTTCCACGGCCCTGCATTCCCTCCTTAACGGAGTGGCATGGCTAAAAAGTGGTATGGCCGATAAATTTTTGGTGGGGGGCAGTGAGGCACCGTTGACCCCCTTTACCATTGCGCAGATGAAGGCGCTGAAGGTATACTCCAGGTTTGAAGCGAACGCCCCGGAAGGGTATCCCTGTCGCGCCCTGGACCTGGAGAAGAAACAGAACGGTATGGTGTTGGGGGAGGCGGCATCCATGGCCTGTTTGGAGATGGGCAACTTGGATAATGCCCTTGCCCGCATTGAAGGCCTGGGTTACGCTACCGAAATATTGGAGCATAATATTTCCATTTCGTCCGATGCCTTATGTTTTCAGCGCTCTATGGCAATGGCTTTGGGAAAGATGGATCCCAAGGAGGTGGATGTAGTGGTACTCCATGCCCCGGGTACCATTAAAGGCGATCTGTCCGAGGTAGCGGCCATAAAAAAAGTATTTGGAAAGGACATGCCTGCCCTGACCACCAACAAGTGGAAAGTAGGGCACTCTTTTGGGGCTTCGGGAATGTTGAGTTTGGAACTGGCGGTGCTGATGCTGCAACATAAAGAGTTTATAGGGGTGCCTTTTGTGGACTATGATTCCGTTCCAAAACAGATCAACAGGATAATGGTCAATGCAGTAGGTTTTGGGGGGAACGCGGTGAGTGTATTGCTCGGAAACGTATAACGGGCC
>CBFGWQ010000138.1:0-10658 GCA_965652575.1 uncultured Arenibacter sp.
CAGAGCTATTATGGGCGGGAACGTGAAACGGTTTTTAATGGAACAATTGCCTTAGTGTCCTGTCAACCCTACTTTAGCCATACCAAGTCTAGCTCTTTTTCAACTGGGCTGCGTTAAAAAAAACAGTTCCGTAGCTACGGCTATGCAACATTTTTTTGCCTTGGCCAAACAAAAAATAACCGCGACTTAAACGACAAAGTAGCATTGACACGACACTAATATTGGAATAGTTTTATTTATATCTGAATTATGTGAGGCATTTTTGCCCACTTCAACTTTATCTTTTGAATCTTTTATATATCTTCGATAATTGGAAAATTATAAGTAATGGGCACTATTAAAACATCCATATAGGAAAGTGCAGAAAAATAAATTAATAAATGATCATAGAGCCAAGAACACGCGGATTTATCTGCCTTACCGCACATCCCAAGGGATGTGAACAAAATGTTATCGATCAAATTGAATATATTAAGTCCAAGGGAGCCATTGACGGGGCAAAAAAAGTATTGGTGATCGGTGCTTCTACCGGATTTGGTTTGGCTTCCAGGATTACCAGTGCCTTTGGTTGTGGAGCTTCTACAATAGGGGTGTTTTTTGAAAAGCCGCCCGCGGAGGGCCGGCCGGCCTCACCAGGTTGGTATAACAGTGCGGCCTTTGAAAAGGAAGCGCATAAGGTAGGATTGTATGCCAAAAGTATAAACGGGGACGCCTTCTCCAATGAAATAAAAAAACAGACCTTGGATCTGATCAAAGCGGATCTGGGACAATTGGATATGGTTATTTACAGTTTGGCTTCACCGGTAAGGACACATCCGGATACCGGGGCAAGATATAAATCGGTCTTAAAGCCAATAGGGGCCAAATTTCAAAATAAAACGGTAGACTTTCATACCGGGGTAGTATCCGAAGTATCCATAGAACCGGCCCAAGGAAACGATATAGAAAATACGGTGGCCGTTATGGGTGGCGAAGATTGGAAAATGTGGATCGATGCCCTAAAAAAAGAAGGACTGCTGTCAGAAGGATTTACTACTGTAGCATACTCTTATATTGGCCCTTCACTTACGGAAGCGGTATATAGAAAAGGAACCATTGGTCGTGCCAAGGATGATCTGGAGGCTACTGCCTTTACCATATCGGACAGTTTAAAACCCTTAAATGGAAAAGCTTATGTTTCCGTAAACAAGGCATTGGTAACCCAGGCAAGTTCTGCCATACCGGTAATTCCGTTATATATATCCCTGTTGTACAGGATAATGAAGGAGGAAGGAATACACGAAGGCTGTATAGAACAAATTCAACGCCTGTTCCAAGATCGATTGTATGCCGGAAAAATACCTACGGACGATAAAGGAAGAATACGTATAGACGATTGGGAAATGCGCGATGATGTACAGGCCAGGGTAGCAGCACTTTGGAAGGAGGCCACTACCGAAACCTTGCCGGAAATAGGTGATCTGAAGGGTTATGAAAAGGATTTCTTCAATTTGTTCGGGTTTATGGTAGAGGGGGTGGACTATAATGAGGATGTTAACGAAATAGTCGAAATTCCCGGATTGCAGTAAATAACAGAGTCCCACACGAAAGCAAAAAAATAAGCGGTGCCGAATGAAAACCTGATATATATGCGAAATCATCTATTACTGTTATGTACACTAGTGTTCATGGCAAACTCTTATGCCCAGTCCGGAAAGGTTTTTGATGCACTAACCATGAAGAGTGAAATCCTCAAGAGCGAAAGGAAGTTTGCCGTATACCTGCCTCCGGATTACGAAACTTCCAATAGGAGCTACCCAGTGTTGTATTTACTCCATGGTGCCGGGGACGACCAAACGGGATGGGTACAATTTGGAGAGGTGCTTCGGATTACCGATAATGCCATTAGGGAGGGCAAGGCCACTCCTATGGTTATTGTTATGCCGGATGCCAATACGGGGGTTAGGGGTTATTTTAATTCCATAAAAGGGGATTGGAGGTACGAGGATTTCTTTTTTGAGGAATTAATGCCCTATGTAGAGAAGAAGTATCGCATTAAGGGAGAGAAGCGCTTTAGGGCCATTGCCGGTCTTTCCATGGGTGGAGGTGGATCGTTCATGTATGCCTTGCACCATCCGGAGCTATTTTCTTCGGCCTGCCCCTTAAGTGCCTATATAGGGGCCTTAAGTTTGGACGATTTCAAACAAAGACTTAAAAATAGTAATGAGAGTTACGAGGATAGCCTTGTAAGTGCCTATTATGAAAGGCACAATGCCCTTTCCCTTATACAGGAGTCATCATTGGAAGATCTGAAGTCGGTCAGATGGTATATAGACTGTGGGGACGATGATTTTCTATATGAAGGGAACAGTTTGGTCCATATTGCTATGAAAAAGAAGGAGGTGCCCCATGAATATAGGGTAAGGGAAGGGCGTCATAGCTGGACCTATTGGCGGGAATCCCTGCCCGTGGTCTTGGAATTTGTATCCGATGCCTTCCATCAGTATTGAATAATAAATAGATTCGGGAATTCTTTGGAGATAGAAGTATGGTTATAAGAAAATTTGGCAGGACCCAGTGGGATGTTGGTGAAATAGGATATGGAATGTGGGGCATGGGCGGATGGACCGAGTCCGACGATCTTTTGTCCGCCAGGTCATTGGATCTGGCCGTGGAAAACGGAGTTAATTTTTTTGATACCGCCTGGGCTTATGGTCATGGGCACAGTGAGAAATTGCTGGGCGATCTGTTGCGAAGGTTTCCCCATAAAAAGCTTTATACGGCCAGTAAGATTCCGGCGAAAAATTTTAAATGGCCTGCAAAACCGGAATATAGTTTGGAGGAGTCCTATCCTGCATCCCATATTGTGGATTATACGGAAAAGACCCTTAAAAATTTAGGTACGGAACAATTGGATTTAATGCAGTTCCATACCTGGGACGATAGTTGGTCCGACCGTGAAGAATGGCAAAGAGCTGTGGAGGATTTAAAAAAGGCGGGAAAGGTAGCGGCCATGGGCATCAGTGTAAATAGATGGGAGCCCGAAAATGGTATTAAAGCCCTCAAAACGGGAATGTTGGATGCAGTACAGGTTATTTACAATATTTTTGATCAGGCCCCAGAGGATGTTCTCTTTCCGTTATGTGAGGAGTTGGATATTGCCGTTATTGCAAGGGTGCCTTTTGATGAAGGCACCTTGACAGGGAACATAACCAAAGAGACCAAGTTTCCGGAAGGGGATTGGAGGGGGACTTATTTTGTTCCCGAAAATTTAATGGCAAGTGCGGAAAGGGCAGATCGGTTGAGACCAGTTGTCCCGCAAGGAATGACCATGGCGGAAATGGCGCTTCGATTCATTACGATGAACAAAACGGTAAGTACCATAATTCCCGGAATGCGCAAGGAAAGGAATGTTTTAATGAATACGGCCTTAAGTGATGGTAAAGGTTTGCCCATCGGGTTATATCAGGAACTAAGGGGCCATAGATGGGATAGGAAACCAACCACATGGTCCCAATAATATAAATAATGGATAATGACAACTAGGAAAGAATTTTTAATGCAGTCGGGAATGTTGGCAGTAGGAGCGGTTTTGTTGCCATCCTTTACTTTGCCCTATAAGAACCCTAAAAAGAATTTAGGGGTTCAATTGTACACCTTTCGCAAGGAAATGCTGGAAGATGCTGTTGGTACCTTAAAGCGAATAGCGGCATTGGGGATTAAACAAATTGAATCGGCCAGAAGTGTCAAAGGACTTTATTACGGGTTGGCACCAAAGGAAATGAAAAGCGTTTGTGAAGATCTTGGTATGACCCTCAGGAGCGGCCATGTGGCCTTGGACGAACATTGGCAAGAAACTATGGACCAGGCGGCAGAGGCCGGTCAGGAATATCTGATCTGTTCCTCCCTGCCCACGGCAGGACAAACTTTGGATAATTATAAGAAAGTAGCCGAAGCCTTTAATAAGGCAGGGGAGGAATGTAGCCATAGAAATATTAAATTCGGATACCACAATCACGAATATGAATTTGAATCCGAAAACGGTGAGGTGTTCTATGACATCTTGTTGAAAAATACGCAAGCGGATCTGGTGTATATGGAACTTGACCTGGGTTGGGTAGTGGTTGCCGGAAAGGATCCTTTGGATTATTTTAGAAAATATGAAGGAAGGTTTCCATTATGGCATTTGAAGGATATGGACATGGTGAAAAAGGAAAGTACCGAATTTGGAAAAGGAGGTTTGGATATAGCCCAAATGTTAAAATATAGAAAGGAATCCGGCCTAAAATACATATTTATTGAACAAGAGGAATATGCCAGTACCCCTTTTGAAAGTATGGCCCATAATATGGAGTATATGAAAAGTCTTTAAGTGCTTTTGGTAGTTCCGTGTTACATTGTTGGGGAAGGCTTATTTGGCAAATAATTGCCCCATATCCTTAAAGGCTTTGAATTCCAGGGCATTTCCTGCGGGGTCCAAAAAAAACATAGTGGCCTGTTCACCTACCTCGCCCTTAAACCGGATATAGGGCTCAATAACAAAGTGGACCCTTTTTGCAATAAGTTCTTCGGAAAAGGATTTAAAAGTATCCCAGGACAGGACCACTCCGTAATGTGGTACGGGAACATCTTTGCCATCTACGGGGTTATGGTACAGTTCTTCCGGTTTGGCCTTAGGTTTATGGTGGATTACCAATTGGTGGCCAAACAGATTAAAGTCTACCCATTGATCACTGCTTCTTCCTTCTTCGCAGTTTAATATTTCCCTGTAAAATTTACGGCATTCAGCCAAATTATGGACAGGAATGGCAATGTGGAAGGGAGTAATTTCATTCATATTTCAGGGCTTTAATTTATTGATACAGGTTGTAAATCTTTTTAAAAATAAGCATATTTTAAAAAGGAATAAGTTGGGGTCTAAAATATGTATATAAATTTAAGACAATAAAAAATCCACTATCTGTAAGTTGACCTCCTCCTGGTGCAGGGAGTGGCCAAGTCCGGTTGTTTTTATCAGCCTACTGTTTTTCCAGTTTTGGTGTAGACGTTCGGAGGCGTTAAAGGGGGTTATCGTATCCCGTTCATCATGTACGATCAACCCTTTTTGTTCGATGGATTTAGCAAACTTAGGGGTAGAAATATCGTGGACCCGATAGTTGAAATGCTCATAAATGTGTTTGTTCAAAGCTGCCAATACCTTGTTATTGAACCTCACCAGGTTTTGGTAGTGTGCCATTAACTCGGACAATTCTGCCGGAGCTCCCAAAGTCACTATTTTTTCAATGGACAGGTTTGGATTTTGATATTGATTATGAAGGGTGGCAAGCCCTCCCATAGAATGCCCAATAATATGTTTGGGCCGGTATAGGTCTATGAGTTGCCGTGCGCTGTCCGCATAGGTGACCACATTTAAACTGTTTCCTTCAGAATACCCATGGCCCGGAGCATCAAAGGCTATGATGTGGAATTCCTTTTTATGTAATTTTTCAATGAGATATCGCCATCTATAGGCATTGCTTTCCCAACCGTGCACAAGAAGAACGGTTTCACCGGCTCCTGGCCATTCATAGGTCTGTAGCCCAGTATTGTTCACCGTAATTTTTTTGCCCAAGAACTTTTGTAGATATTCTTGCTGTACCGGTAATATGCTGCCCTTTCTTGGGGTTGTAAAAGTGTTGAAGGCTTTTTTTCCAGCCTCTTTTTCAGAGAAAAGGGCCGTGAAATTGAAATAGGCACCGTAGGATAGGGCCAATGCATGGTAAAGGGTTTTGTTCATGCTTTTATCTTCAAATTCCCCAACAACTTTAGGGATATTCCTGTAAATATATTTTTGGGGCTTAAGATGTAGGCAATAAGCAATATTTAATTTTCATTTGTTTACCGCTTTAGGCTATATGCTTCACTTTGTGGGTTATTCTGTGAGACTTTAAACCTTGAACCTTAAACTTTTCCCCTGCCAACTGTCACTGCCCACCGAAGACTATTCAAATCTCACTACTCAATACTATGTACTCACTACGTACAGCCTTGAACTCTTTTCATTCCCAGCCCACCATCATATATTTGACCTTTGCCTTGTCCGGTATCTGAACGGCTTCAATGTTGTTGTTTCCATATTGTAGATTGCCGGGCAGTTCGGTCTTGGCAATGGTGAAATAGGCGTCGGAGTCTTTTAGGAAAACCACTACATTGTTGAGGACGGTAACTATTTTTTTAATAGTATGCTTATCTTTGATATCCTTAAAGGTACTATTGAGTCCAACCCCTTTTTCTGTAACATATCGAGGATCGTAAATGCGGATAATGTCAATTTTTGGAATACTGTCCATATTGGGGGTTAGGGTCATTAAATGTTTCCCCCCCTTTTCATAAATGCTGATCTTCTTTACCGCCGTACCAATTTGGTCCATTATCGTATCCCTAACTATGGAATCGCCGGCAAATACAGTTTCAAGTTCAATAATGGTATTGGATCTTAGCAGTTTGCCTACTTGATCTTTGGCAATTACAAAATCTGAATTGGAATTGCATTGAATAAAGAGCAGCGCACTTAGGCTTGCGGCAAAAATGGATTGTTTTATCATTTTATGGGTGAAGGTTATTTTAGAATTCAATATACTGTGGCTTGTTGTTCAAAAACCCGGACAACTATCGCATTACTTTTTTTAATACGCCTAGGACTCCCCTTATAAAGGTGGCACTGGTCAATACTTTTATTACAGGGTTTTGACGTGTACTGGCCCTTCCCGTGGTAGATCGGGTAGATCTGTTGTTGGAAGATTCCTTTTCTTCTTCAGCCAGTTTTTCCGCCCGTTCAATTTTAACGTTAAGGAGTTCATAGGCGCTTTCCCTGTCTATGGTCTCACTGTATTTGTTGACCAGTTTGGAGGCATTTATTACTTCTTTAAGTTCACTGTCTGTAAGTATGTCCATTCTGCTCATGGGGGCCCTTAGCATTGTGGCCGCCAAGGGGGTTGGTCTTCCTTTTTCATCGAGGGCACTGATCAATGCCTCCCCTATTCCCAGGGAAGTTAAAACCTCTTTGGTGTCATAAAATTCTGAAATGGGATAATTCTCAGCGGTAAGCTTTATGGCCTTCCTATCCTTTGCAGTAAATGCACGAAGTGCGTGCTGCACTTTTAGCCCCAATTGGGAAAGGACCGCGTCCGGTACGTCGGTAGGGTTTTGGGTTACAAAGTAGACCCCTATTCCTTTGGAGCGGATCAATTTTACGATACTCTCTATCTGGTTCAGAAGGGCTTTTGAGGCTTCGTTGAAAATGAGATGGGCCTCATCTATAAAAAGTACCAGTTCCGGTCTATCGGTATCCCCCTGTTCCGGAAAGGTATCATAAATTTCCGCCAACAGGCTCAGCATAAAGGTGGAAAATAATTTAGGACGGTCCTGAATATCGGTCAGACGTATAATATTGATATATCCTTTGCCATTTTCATCCATACGGGTAAGATCTTCCACATCAAAGGATTTTTCCCCAAAAAATAGTTCGGCACCCTGCTGTTCCAGTTCTATAATTTTTCTGAGTATGGTACCGGTGGAACTGGTAGAGATTCGCCCGTAGGAATCGGAAAATTCTTTTTTGCCCTCCTCTGTGGCGTATTGCAATACCTTTTTAAAATCTTTTAGGTCCAACAAGGGAAGCTTATTGTCGTCACAATATTTAAAAACTACAGCAACTATACCTTCCTGGGTAACGGAAAGGTCCAATATTCTGCTCAGAAGTACCGGTCCAAATTCTGACACTGTGGCCCTTAATTTTACACCGCCCTGTTCGGAGAGCGATAGTATTTCTACCGGAAATGCCTTAGGGGTAAAAGGTAGCCCCCCTATTTTGGTATGACGTTCATCAATTTTTGGATTTCCGGCACCGGGTTGGGCCAGACCACTAAGATCTCCCTTAAGGTCCATAAGCAATACCGGAATTCCTTTGTCCGACAAATTTTCCGCAATTACCTGTAAGGTTTTGGTCTTTCCGGTACCGGTTGCCCCGGCAATTAGACCATGTCTGTTAAGTGTTTTTAACGGAATCTTTACGTGGGCATTGGTAATGGTCCCGCCATTCAGCATGGCCGATCCCATTGTAATAAAGTCTCCTTTTGTAGTATATCCTTCCCGTATATGTTCAAAGAATTTGTTTTGGATGTCCATTGGGCTAATTTTTGATAAAAATAGGTTAATTTTAGTCAAAAGAAAAGAGGTTGGTTTTTTAGTTGTACCTATGTTTTATTAGCTATTGCCTCTTTCACTTCCATAGTGGAAAAATTTGTGGCTCCATGGTTTTTATTCCCTGTATTTCTTGGTACTCTGATTTCTAATGGTGTATTCTATAATGAGTTTATCTTTTTATTACTATTTTACCGCTAACTTAAACCTCGGTTAAATGATGTTGGATTTTAGAAGGATCTGTATTTTTTTTATACTTCTAGGTATTTTTGCCTCCGATTTATGGGCACAAGGGGAGGTTCCAAAATATAATTTTGTAAATATCAAGGAAGGAATGTCCAAGGTGGGGGTATATTCCATTTTACAGGATGATTATGGTTTTATATGGATCGGTACCAACGGTTCCGGCCTGTACCGCTATGACGGGATAGATTATAAATCTTACAAGCATATTATTAATGACTCTACCTCTATAAGCAGTAGCCAAATCAATTGTTCGTATTTGGATAGTAGGAATAGATTATGGGTAGGTACGGAGGTAGGGCTAAACCTATATGACCGGGAAAAAGATCAGTTTAGGCGTATTCCGGTTCTGTCTTCCAATGACACCAATGGTCCAACAATGCCCATAAGTGCTTTAGAGGAAGATAATGAGGGCAATTTGCTTATCGGCTCTTTCCGTTTGGGCTTGTTCAAAATGGACCTGGATAATTTTAAGGTGGAAAAATTTGCTATAAAAGAATCGGATATGGCAGACCCCTTGGTGGTAAGATCGGTACAGACAGATTCGAGCGGACAAATTTTTGTCGGGACCAATATGGGCCTGTATACCGTTGATGGAAAAACGGGGATTCTTCAGCGTTTAGGTATTTGGAAGCAGGGACAATTGGAGTTTATAGAGGTGTCCATTAGGTCAATGCTGATAGATGATGCAGATAATATTTGGATAGGGACTTTGTATGATGGACTGTATAAGGTGAAAATGGGCAATCTGGATATAGGACGGCCATCGGTTATGGAAAGCTATTCTTTTTCAACCCATCCCTTCTTTACCTTAATGGCACTTCCGGACGGTTCTATAATGTGTGGAACCGAAAACAACGGCTTATTCCATATAAATGGAAATGGGGAGATATTGAATCATTATCTGACCAATAAAAAAGATGAAAAAAGTCTTTTGTCCAATTCTATTTGGACCTTGTATTTGGATAATGATGAAAAAATATGGCTAGGATATTACAACAAAGGCGTAGCTGTATACGATAGGTTATACGACAAGTTCAAGGACATAGAAAGCCTCTACAACAACCCAAATTCCTTGCAGATAAGTTCGGTGACCTCCATCGCGAAAAATCCCTCGGGAAAGTTGTGGATAGCAATGGATGGTGGAGGGATAGATATTCTGGATTTGAAAAATAACGATTATACCCATATTAACAAGGCCAATAGCAGTGTATATTCCGGATTGGGAAGTGATTACATACAGACTATTTTTTTTGATAGCAAGGACAATGTTTGGGCAGGTAGTTGGGACGGTGGAATCTATTTCTTGAAGAAAGGATCCAATGTATTTATTAATTATAATACCGGTAACACCCAAGGGGGATTAACGTCCAATACCGTAATGAGTTTCGATGAGGATAGGGACGGTACCATTTGGATCGGTACCTATCACAATGGGCTGCATTCTTTTGACCCTGATACGGGACTTTTTAAACATTATGATTCCCGACCATTTAATGATCTGGGGATCAGTGGCAGCAGCGCATATAAGGTTTTGGTAGATTTTGAGGACAACCTTTGGTTGGGGACTACCCAAGGACTGTTCAAAATAACGAAGCAGGAAGACCAAAAGTTTTCAGTGGTGTCCATGATGGATAGAATGTCCCAGGAATCTACGAACAACTCCGCTTCAAACTATATTCTTTCGCTTTATGAAAGTACCGACCAAAGTTTATGGATCGGGACCAAAGGGGCAGGTCTGTGCAACTACCTGCCCAAGACCGATACGTTTATTTGGTATGATAAATTTAATGGCCTTGAAGAGGAAAATGTATGTGGAATTATTGAAAGCCTGGATGGCAATATTTGGATGGCAGGCAATATGGGAATTTCAAAATTGGATGTCAAGACCAAAGAATTTAATAACTATACCAAAGATGACGGACTCCTGGCCAATGATTTTAATATTAATTCGGTCTTTAGGGATAAACAAGGAAATATTTACTTTGGAAGTTATCAGGGGGTCAATTATTTTAATCCTTCGGAGATAATTACGAATACCAATAAGACATCATTGTACCTGTCCGAATTTAGGCTGTTCAATGAAAAAGTATTGCCCACACAGGAAGATTCACCATTAAGGAAAGTGATTTCCGAGACGGACAGTATTGTATTGAATCATGCCCAATCAGTTTTTACAATAGAATATTCGGGCATAAACTTTACCCGACCGGAAAAAAATGAATATGCCTATTATTTGGAAGGTTATGAGGAAT
>CBFGWQ010000139.1:0-10614 GCA_965652575.1 uncultured Arenibacter sp.
GTTTAGTACAAGACCGGCAACTAAAAAAAACAGAAGATATATATATGGAAAATCAGGTCTGGTTTTCATGATGTTATATGTAATGTAATCGATTACGCCAATATAATAAAGTTCTGGTTTTTAACATAATTTTATATGACAAATATCTTGCCTTGGTCCAGTTTTATGGCCCCAAGAGAAACTTAACCGATTACTTCAGGTACTTTTCCACAAATCCTTCCTTGAAAGCACGCCCAATAGGCACATAGGTTGCCTTATCAAAGATGATACGCTTGCCCGAAACCTTAACGATCTGCCGTGTATTGACAATATAGGATTTATGTACCTGGGCAAACCGGTCCAATGGAAGGGTCTGTAGCCAGTACTTCAGGGAATGGGAGGTAAGATGCTTTTCCCCAATAGTATAAATTTCGGTATAATCCGCTTCGGATCTAATATAAAGGATATCCGCAACTGCAATTTTAAGATGCTCGTAGCCCGACTTGATAAAAATTACCTCAGGAAGGGCCTTCCTCTCCAAATTACTTTCCTCGGACGAACTTTGTGGATCTGGCATCGGAACTTTGGAAACGGCCATTACAAATCGTTCAAAGGAAAACGGCTTTAACAGGTAATCCATCACATGATATTCATAACTTTCAAGGGCGTATTCAGAAAAAGCCGTTGTTAATATCACATGGGGTTTGTTGTTCAATGCCTTTAAAAAATCGATTCCCGAAATCTTGGGCAAATGGATATCCAAAAAAATCAGGTCCACTTCCTCGGTTTTTAGATAATCCATGGCCTTAATGGCATCTGCGAAAGTAGCCCTGAGATCCAGACTCTTCATCTCCCCTATATACTTCTGAAGTACCCGTTGTGCCGGCGGTTGGTCCTCTATGATAATGCAACGAATCATTAGCTTCCTTTATTTAGATCAATATTCAAAATAACCTTAAAGGTGGTCTCCGTCTCTTCTATGGATAAACTATGCGCTCCGGGATAAATTAACCCCAAACGCTTTTTTACATTTTGCAGGCCAATACCTTGGGCAAGGTCATCCGTATTGGTTTCACGTCTAAATGAATTGGTGCATTCAAATTTTAATAGGCCCTTATTGGATACCTGCATAGTAACACTGATAAAAATATCCTCGGATTGACTTGCAGTACTGTGCTTAAAGGCATTTTCCACGAATACGGTCAATATTAAGGGTGCCATTCGGTATCCGGACCCCGACACATCCGTTTTAAAAGTTACAGTTCCCCTATTTTCTATTTGCAATTCACTTAATTGGGTATAGTTTTTTAAATGTTCCATTTCCTTGGACAATGGCACGTACTTCTCCTTACAGTCGTATAACATATATCTCAGTACCGAAGAAAGTTCCAAAATAATGGTAGGCGTCTTGGGGGAATTATCAATGGCGTACGAATAAAGATTGTTCAGGTTGTTGAACAAAAAATGCGGGTTGATCTGTGACTTTAAAAATTGCAGTTCATTTTCCTGCGCCGACATTTTTAACTTTTCCATTTCACCTTGGGAACGTATCGCATCCCAGGCCAACTTAAATCCTGATAAAATTCCAATTACCGGCAGAACATCGAAAACGGCATAATAGATTCCGGGAACGATTCTTGCCCTTTTGGTACCTGGATAAAAAACTATTTCCAAAAGTTCCTCGATCCAAATAACCCCTAAAAGCACCAACACGACCATGCCCAAAAACTGCCAATATTTTTTTCGATATAGTAATCTTGGCATTAGAAAGTAGGTAATAAAAGCGGCAAAAACGGTATAAAGCAAAAAGAAAACCAGTTGGGCAAAAGTAATCCCCGGATTGTTCTTATCAAATGAATAGAATAGCAGCACCAAAATATGGAGCACGACTTGAAAGAACAGTTCCTTCCTGGATATCATGGCTTTATTCATATTCCAAATCTAAGCTATTGCCCCCGTTTCAAAAAATACTGCTGCGCCAACGACAAAATTAAACCCCCAAACGGCCTAAAAAATACTGACTGTCGTTCAATGGAATACTTTTGTCGTTTGCAGAAAATACCCTACCTGTCCCAATAAAAAGATTCATATTTGCAATTCTTACAATGAAGTGATTTAAACTTTTAAAGGGAATTATGAAAAAAATACATATGTTCATCGTCAGTTCGTTAATGCTCCTTGGCCCCATGGCCATGTCGCAACAAAGCACGGTAACCATAAAGGGAACCGTGGTGGAGGAATCCAGCGGACAGCCCATTGCATATGCCACGGTAATGGTAGGGGATAACGAAACCAAGAAGCCCCTAAGTGGTACTACCACTATGGATGATGGTAGTTTTAGCCTGGAGACCGCCGCTACCGAATACTATATAGAAGTAAGTTTTCTTGGTTTCCGGACCAAAACATTTGGAGCACCACCAACTCAGGGTAAAATAATAGATTTAGGGAAAGTGGCCCTTTCGGAGGATGCGGAACAATTACAGGAAGTAGTGGTACAAGGTGAAGTTTCACGTACCGAATTTAAATTGGACAAACGTGTATTCAACGTAGGCAAGGACCTTAGTACTACTGGGGCCAGTGCCTTGGAAGTTTTAAACAATGTCCCCTCCGTTAACGTTAACATAGAGGGCCGTGTTAGTCTAAGGGGCAGTCAGGGAGTACAGATCCTCATCAATGGCAAACCATCCATCATTGCAAGTGAGGAAGGTAATGCCCTGGGTACCATTACAGCGGATATGATCGAAAAGGTAGAGGTAATGACCAATCCTTCTGCCAAATATGATGCCGAAGGTACTTCCGGTATTATCAATATTGTATTAAAAAAGGAGGATCGCAAAGGTCTTAACGGTTCCATTTCTGTAAATACAGGGGCCCCTGATAGCCATAGTATTGGGGTTAGCCTAAACAGGAGAACCGAGAATTTCAACTTGTTCACCCAATTGGGAGCGGGCCTTAGGGATTTGCCCAACGACATTGAAACACGAAATGTGGATCTGGAAAACAACACTACCGTTCTCAGTAACGGTACCGAGTACCGGAACGAAGCCTATTATAATTTTGTCCTGGGAACCGACTATCATATTAATGATAATAATGTATTGACCCTCTCCGGAAACTTTGCCATGGAAATAGAGGACCAACCCTCCAACACCAATTTTGTGGCCCTGGATTCCAACAATGCCATGAGCTCGGAATGGGAACGCACCGAGGTTACGGATGCGAAAAACCCAAAATTTCAGTATGAATTACAATACAAAAAGGAATTCAAAAACCATGAGGACCATACCCTCCTTTTCAGCGGCCTGGGAAATTTCTTTGGGAAGGACCAATCCTCCGAATTCCTCAACAGCACTATTTCCGGAGCGGATAATGATTCCAGGCAACGGACCAGAACCGATTTTAAAGAAGCCATATATACCTTTAAATTGGATTATACCAATCCTATTTCGGACAAATGGACCTTGGAAACCGGGGCCCAATACGTTATGAACGATGTAAGCAATGATTTTGAGGTAAATAATTTCATCGATGGGGCCTTTGTCAACGACCCTGGCCTGACCAATGTCTTTCAATTCGACCAAAAGGTGCTGGGCCTATACGGTACCGGTTCTTATGAGGGTAAAAAATGGGGCGTAAAAGGAGGCCTGCGCCTGGAACAGACCGACCAGAATACCTTGCTCGTCACTACGGATTCGGCCAACGATCAAAACTATGGCAACTTCTTCCCCAGTCTCCATAGCTCCTATAAATTCAGTAACAGGATTTCCGTTCAGGCCGGTTACTCCAAACGGATATACCGCCCCAGAATGTGGGATCTGAACCCTTTTTTCAATATCCGGAACAATTATAGCATACGTCAGGGAAATCCTGAATTACAGCCCGAGTTTACGGATTCCTATGAGATAACCAGTATATACATTTTAGGTCCTGCCAGTATCAATTTCGGGGTGTACCACCGTTATACCACAGACGTCATAGAGGGCATTACCACCTTTGAAAACAACATTAGCACCACCAGGCCTGAAAATATTGGGGTCAACAAAGCTTATGGCGTAGAATTCAATGCAAAATATAGCCCTGCAAAATGGCTTACCCTGAACGGGGATTTTAATTATAATCAATTTGAAAGGGATGGTATCTTCGAGACCACTGTTTTCGATTTTAACAATGACCAATGGACTTCCAAATTAATGACAAAAATTAAACTTCCATCGGATTTCGATATGGAAATGACCGGCAATTATCAATCCAGTTACCAAACGGTACAAAGCGACGTTAGCGATATACTCTTTATGGATATGGGACTGCGAAAAAACATAATGAAAGGCAAGGCCGTCCTCAATTTAAGTGTGAGGGACCTTTTCGCCTCCAGGGTAGACGAGAGCCAAATTGCCCAGGCCAATTATGAAGTGTACAATCGCCGTCAACGCGGCACATTTGTAGCCCTTGGCTTTAGCTATGGCTTCGGCAAGGGAGAGGCCATGCAGTATTCCGGACAGCGCAGAAGGTAAATAAATCCCCGTATTGGGCCAACAAAAATCCTTGATCCAGCCGGTTCCATTTAATATTTAACGTGAATAACGGAATGCGCTATTGGGAAACAGTGCGCAGCATATCATTTTCCCAAATACTGAAGACCATACTGCCCCTATGGCCGTTCCTCCAGTCCCAATTTTTTGTAATATCCACTCCGGAATATTCCTATTCGACCATCCATCCAAAGCCCTACTACCATTTTCTTTATTATATAAAAAAGGTAACGGGCAATTTGTTATTCTGTTATCCGGCATCAATATGATAACAGTGATTCCCCTCCTACCATTACGGGAAACCGGTCATAACATGGAACCTGGGTTAAATCGACCATAGCCCATATTCTCAAAATCGGTTAACAAATCCTCCCCAAGTGATTAAAATCTACATCACTTATTCCAATTGTATACCATATATTTAACCTGACAAAACAACATTAAATGGAATGCATTAGTGTTTTCGATATGCTCAAAATTGGTGTAGGCCCCTCCAGCTCCCACACCTTGGGCCCATGGCGTGCCGCAGAGCGGTTTATTGGCGAACTATTGGAAAAGAATTTGTTCCATGACATTGCCCACATAAGGATAGATGTATATGGCTCCCTCTCCCTTACCGGAAAGGGCCACGCCACCGATCTGGCCATTATGTTGGGCCTTACAGGGGCCGACCCGGTCACTGTTCCTATTGAAAATATAAACGGGATCATAAGCAGGATTAGGGAGAGCCAAAAGCTGCCGTTGAACAATGCCAAGGAAATTCCGTTCGATCCCAAATCGGATATCCTGTTCAAAAGGGAGTTCTTGCCCTTCCATGCCAACGGACTCACTTTTAACGCCAGCCTTGCCAACGGCAAATCCATAAGCGAGACCTACTATTCCATTGGTGGGGGATTTGTTGTTAAAGAGGAACTTAAAAGATCCAAAAAAAAACTACAGGTCTTTAAGACCTTCCCCTTTCCCATAGAAAAGGGGGCGGACCTCTTGGCCACTTGTAAAAAGGAAAACAGATCCGTTTCCGAATTGGTTTTGGAAAACGAGCGTTCCCTGCGTTCCGATTCGGAAATAGACCAGGGCCTCCAACACATTTGGGACACCATGCTGGAATGCATGTACATTGGATGCCATACCGAAGGGAATCTCCCGGGCGGACTCAATGTAAGGAGAAGGGCCTACGACACCTATCAAAAACTAAAGGGCGACCTCCCCTATTCCACCCCTCAGCAATGGCTGGCTACCATAAGAAAGACCGAAGTTAAATTCCGTTCCATCCTTAAATGGGTCAGTTGTTTTGCCCTAAGCGTAAATGAGGTAAACGCTTCCCTGGGCAGGGTGGTCACCGCCCCTACCAATGGCAGTGCGGGGGTAATACCGGCCGTGCTCATGTACTATATGGTCATAGAAAACCACCAGGCCACCTTTAACCATATAAAGCAATTCCTTCTTGTAGCGGGAGAAATTGGCAGTATCTTTAAAAAAGGTGCTACCATTTCAGCAGCCATGGGCGGCTGCCAGGCCGAAATCGGCGTATCTTCCGCCATGGCCGCCGCCGCTCTGACAGAGCTTATGGGCGGCAGCCCGGAACAGGTACTCATAGCAGCGGAAATTGCCATGGAACACCATCTGGGCCTTACCTGCGATCCCATTGGCGGATTGGTACAGATTCCGTGTATAGAACGTAATTGCATGGGAGCCATTAAAGCCATCAATGCGGCGGAACTGGCATTGGACTCCGACCCGGCCAATGCAAAAGTACCTTTGGACAAAGTAGTCAACACCATGTGGGAAACAGCCAAGGACATGAATACAAAATACAAGGAAACCTCTGAAGGGGGACTCGCCGTTGGCGTATATCTCAGCGATTGTTGATATATTACATAGTATTGGGAAATGAGTATTGAGATATAAGTAGTTAGCATCTGGAGCCTAGACGAAAGACGTAACCTAAGATGGGTTCGATATATATTTTTCTCAATATCGGTTGCTTATATAACACCTGTCCGGTCGGAGTCGAGACCTATTACAGAAGCGGGCAATGGCAGTTGGCAGGGATTCTGGTTTCAGGTTTAAAGTTCCAGGTTTCAGGTTTCAGGTTTCAAAAATTTACTTTTTATTCCCCTCGGGACAGCCTTCAATTACTATTTTTCGATAGGTCAACGGCATGGTATATGGAAGCAAAGGCTGCGGAAATCCATATTATGGAGAATATAATCCCTACAATAAAACAGAGGAATCCGCCTATTGCTATGGGAATTGTAAGCAAGCCCATACCAAATATCCGCCATCCGTGCCCTCTGGTCATTTCCCAGCTTTTTTCTACTGCGGCAACCGGCTCCATATCTTTATCCATTACCAGATAGGATACGAAAACCAACCTACAGGCCAAAATGATTCCGGGTACCACTAAAAAAACAAAGCCCAAACCTATTATGGAAAAGGTAAGCAGATTAGCGAGGATGATATTGATGTAATTCTTTCTAAAGCCATTGAACATCTCACCGATTTCAAATTTTTGGTTACGAATGGCACGCAGGTACATTAAGTCGCCCCCATATTTGACCACGGAAAAAACCAACAACCAATAGGCGGCGGCCAAAATCTGTACAATTATAGTTGCGGGGGAATTATCGGCATCGGAATCACGAATAATGGAAACCGGGGATTCTGCAATACCCACAATGATCATCACTAAAAATAAATACAAAAAATGTTTCCACATTTGCTGCCATCCATAACCATAACTTCCCATAATGGTTGCTTCGGGTCTTCTTTCCTCTTTTATGATTTCCATGAGCTTTAATTTTAAATTCGGGTAAATGTAATGGCATCCTTCCAAAATACGTTCCTACTTAAGTAGTGAATTTAAAATCACTACTTAAGTAGGGGTCGGTATTACCTACATTTTTATACTTTTAGCCTATAACAGAATTATTTTTGCTCAGTCTAACCTTCATAGTCGTATTTGTTTTTTGTGCCGCCATAGCATCGGCAAGTATATTGGTGGCCCACCGGTTCATCACCACCTACAATACCGAATTTCATCGTAACTATTTTTATTTTTTGGTCACTTTTTTTTCATTTGCCTTTTATGGCATTTGGGCACCGATCATTATGCGGGTCATCCTCACTTCAATGGAAATGGATGGTACGACCGTGGAAAAAGTAATCCATTTTTTACCTGTACTTGGCGTCCCCTTTCTCCTTATTTCCTGGTACATGTTGGTTAAAATGGGTTTTTCCCTGAATGCTGTGGAATCAAAGAACAAAGCCTTTCGGATCTATCTGATTTTTTTGACAATTGTCATCGCTATCGCATCCGGAATCTATTTTTCAAACAATGCCGGTCCATCGTTTATTTCAGCACATCCCATGTATATGGAGATGGGAATATTCATTGGTCTGGAACTGGGATATATGCTCCTATTTGTTGGGATTGCCCGGCACTACTCCAAAAAACAAAAACCGGCCACTAAAAAAATAGTCGCCCAATTTATAATTTTAATGTTTGGGAGCCTTGTATTGCGCCTATTGGTATTGCCCTTTGCCTTTTCCGACCCATGGCTGGTTGCCCTATTGATATTGGTGTACTTTATGTCCAGTTTTGTCCCTGTGTTCTATCTAAAACTCCGTTCCCATTTAATATTTGCACCTTTGCATGCCGAAAACCCGAATCAAGGGAAAAAGGAAATGATTTACAGCAAGTACGACATCTCCAAACGTGAAAAAGAGATCATTGAGCAGATCTGCCTGGGTAAGACCAACCAACAAATAGCGGACGAATTGTTTATCAGCCTGCAGACGGTAAAGGACCATACGCACAGGATTTATACCAAAATCGGTATAAAAAGCCGTATGAAGTTGGTGCAATTGGTGAATGGGTAGTATTGGGGTTCATTTTAGTTTTTATCCCCAATAATAGAAGTTTCCTATCTTTCAAACTCTATTAACCCATAGGCAACCTAACAACTCTCTAAAATTCTCTTTCGTAATCACTTTCACTTCTGTTTTGGTCATGCTCATTTCATACAAATCAATCCTTTTTTTGAACTTTACTTTACTCTAAGAACCTAATCAAATCACGTCCGCCATATAAAACTCGAACTATACGAAGTCTATCTTCAAGTTTGCGGTAAAATATGATATGCGAAATGTAAGGTAGGCTATATAGGCCTTTTTTATATCATTCCGTTCCCGATCGATATCTGGGTTATCACTTAATTTTTGAAAACATGCTTCTAAACCTATCAAATAATGGAGCGCTTGGCGAATGCCAAACTTATATTCACCAAACTCAAAGATTTAGTCAATATCGGCAGCGGCTTGCTCAGAAATGACGTAATTATAGGCCATATTTTTTCTTGGAGGCTATTATCTGGCTCATTGATAGTTTATATCTGGACCATCCCATTCTTTTTCGATTTCCCTTCTAAGGTCTTGGATAACTTTTTCCCTATAAATACCATGAAGACGAAGAACATCTCTAATTAGCTCACTATTATTTTGATACTCCCCTGAAGCTACCTGCTTATTACTATACTCTTCCTGCTTTTTTGTGAAACTTATGTTCATGTCTTCCTAAATTTACAACTCATGTAATGAATATATCCAATTTTGGCAATATAGATATAATGGGTTGTTATAAATAGTTGACCAATCCTTTATTGGAACTTGGGGTTAGTGGTCAAGTCCTTCAAATTACATTGCTCCAATGGTTCATTTGATTTTTTATATAAATGAAAAATGGACAACCAATATTTGGATTGTCCATTTCATAAAAGTTATCTATCTGGTTGTATAACCTCCATTTGCAAAGATGGTTTGTCCCGTAATCCACCAACCGTCGGTGACCAAAAATTCCACCAATGGAGCAATATCCTTAATGTCGGTCAATCCGCCCAAATCAGAAGCTTGTTTGTGGTAAGCTACTGCGTCATCGCTTTCCTGCCCATAAAAGAAAGGCGTATCCATGGGTCCGGGAGCAACTGCAGTTACCGAAATTCCCCGTGAACCGAATTCTTTGGATGCGGCCCTGGTAAAATGCTCTACCGGAGCTTTTGCACCTGCATAGGTGGAATAATAACCGGTAAACGCAGCTAACAACGAAGTTACAATGGTATTGATCTTACCGTTATCATTCAGTTTTGTACCTGCTTCCCGAATAAAGAAATACGCCACTTTGGAATTGATGTCGCTCATACTGTCATATTCTTCTTCGGTAGTATCGGTAAAAGGTTTTTTTAGCACTTTTCCAACGGTATTGATTGCGATATCGATGCCTCCGAATTTTTCGATGGTTGCATCAAAAAGTTTGGCAATGTTTTTTATATCTGTCAAATCTGCCTGATATAAAAATGCTTCTCCGCCTGCGTTTGTAATATCTGTTAAAGTTTTTTCGGCATCCGGCTTTGTACTATCGCTATTGTAATGGATAGCTACTTTTGCTCCTTTGCTTGCAAAGTCGCGGCTCAATAATCCGCCTAAATTTTTTGCCCCACCTGCAATTAAAACTACTTTTCCTTTTAGATCGTTTCTTGCCATTTTATTTGATTTTTATATATTTTACAATTGATATTGTAAAGATGGCAACACGATATATTTATTTCGTGGTGAACTTTTCGGAACTTTTATTTTTTGTTTTCCTTTCTGAATTGTCCGGGAGTCTGTCCTGCAAATTTCTTGAAGAATTTAGAAAAATTGGAAGGGTCATAGGTCAATATTCTTGCAATTTCGGAAACGGACTTATCTGTTTCCGAAAGCATTTTTTTGGCTTCATTAATAATTTTCAGATCGTAAAAATGGCAAGGATGATTTCCTGTTTCTTTTTGTACGGTGCCGGTCAAATGTTTATGGGAAATAAAAAGTGCACTTGCAATTTGGTTGATTTCCATAAATTGGTCAACAGTGCCCGACACAACATCTTCAATATGCTTATCCAAAAATTGAAAATAATTTTCGGTAATTTCTTGGCTTCGGTTTAAGATGTCCTGTTCTACTTGTTTCATTTCCTTAAATCAAAAAATAGTATAAAGTTGGGATTATCCGAAAAACCAATTATGGTGAACTTTTCGGTTTTTTTTAGTGCGTGATTCTGTTGTTGAAGTACAAC
>CBFGWQ010000140.1:0-10526 GCA_965652575.1 uncultured Arenibacter sp.
TCGCTCGAGATTTTGTTGGAAGCAACCGCAATTGCCCAAAAGAATGATTGGAGCCAGCAGGAGTTTCGCGCCGTTCTCAATACGGGTTCCAACTACTACCTTATGTCCGATTTTGGAGAGGCCCTTGAATTCTATTTAAAAGCATATGAAATAGCTATAGAACATCTCCAAACTAAAGACGAATTAACTGTCTTGAATAATATTGGCATTCTCTATTTTCAAGAGTCAAACTTGCCCAAGGCTAGAGATTATTTTTTAAAGGCATATGAGCTTAGTAGCACTGATATAAACAGCAATAAGCATGGGTATTACGCCATAAATCTCGCGCTGGTTTCCAATAAAATGAATAAGGCGGAGGATGCGAGTAGATATATTCAGGAAGCGCTTCCTCTGGTTAGGGACCAGCCCGAAATAGAAATTATGGCCAAAATGGCCTTGGCGGAAAATCTTTTTATTAAATCGAATTACGACCAGGCTCGGGAAAGGGCTTTAACCCTCCTCCCCCAGTTGGTGGGTGATGCCCACGCCGATAATAGGGTATTCGTTCTCCTGCTTATCGCCCAAATTTATGAGAGGCAACAAAATTATCAACTTGCCCTGCAATATGCAAGGCGAGCAAGAGCTGCCTCCAAATCGTTGGAAAATAGGGAAGATGTCTATGAAGCGCTTTCCAAGGCCTATATATCGTTACGGGATTATGACAGTGCCTTGCGTTACAAGGACAGTGTTATTATGGCCCGAGACACACTACAGAAAATACGCAACATTACGCTCTATGAAAACAATAAAATAAAGTTTGAAATTCAGAATTACGCCCATCAATTAAGTGAAAGCCAACTGCTTTTGCAAAAGGAAAGGCGCTTTTTCTACAGCGTTGTGGTTTTCGGACTTCTGCTTTTTGTTTTGGCCCTTTGGATATTTCGAAACCATATTACAAAACAAAAGCAAAGAAAAAAAATTACCGAACTTGAACTGGAGCAGGAAAAGTCGAAACGTCTGCTGGCGGAAAAGCAAATACGGGAGCGGGAAATCGGGATAAAACTGGAGCAGCAGCGATTAAAAAATGAATTGGACTTAAAAAACAGAAAGCTTACTTCAAAGGCGGTCTATCTTTCCAGCCGCAACGAATTGATTGAGGAAATTGTAGAAACCCTATCCGCCAATGCACAGGTAAAGGCACAACCCGAATTGCTCTCGCAGCTAAAGGCCCTGAGCAAACATCTTAAAAACAATCCCCAATTCGACAGTTTTTTCAGTCATTTTGAAGAGGTAAATCCTGGATTTTCTACTCGGCTTTTGGCCTTGCATCCCAACCTCACCCAACAGGATGTGCGGTTTATAATGTATCTCTACATGAATTTGGGAAATAATGAAATAGCATCTCTTTTAAACATTACGCCCCAATCCTGTAGAAAAAGAAAGGAGCGAATTTCCAAAAAGCTTGACCTTGGTGACGGGAAGTCATTAGCCGTTTATATTACCACAATCTAGGGGGCTGTCACAAATTTATACGGTCCCTGTCACAAAATGTCACGCCTGTTTCCTGCCTGTCCTTCTCGCAACTTTCTATTTTTACGGGTATAACCAAAATACATTTTTATGAAAAAGACCATTATTCTTTTTGTGTTCCTTCTTATTGCCGTAGGACCTTCGGCTATGTCGCAGCTTAGTTTTGAGGCCCATGACGATTACGGACAGCTTTACGACATTTTATTTGATTCAAATCAGGAAAACACCCTATATGCCAGAACAGTGGGAAACCATATTGTTAAATCGAGCGATAGTGGCGATACTTGGCAGATTCTTTATAGCGATCCTATGGTGCAGTATTGCACCTTAAGGGACCTTCGCCTTATCAATAACTCAGAAAGCCTGAGTTTTATAGTAAAGGCTGAAGGTACGGCCTATAATAAAGTTGTAGTATTAAACCTTACCGATGGAACGGTGCAAAAGGAATATAATGTTCCAAATCCACAGGAATCCGATATTTTAATTGCGAGTTACGATATCTATAGTCCTAACAACGATATTGCTCTTCTGCATACTACTTATACTATAAATTTCGGGTTTACGAATGAAGTGTTTTTAACTCTCGATGGCGGCGCCACTTGGAGAAGTATTTATTTTAGTCCCGATTACAGGGATATATCAATAAACAATGTGGCTATTTCTCCCAATAACCCTGACAAACTATTTCTTATGAGAGGGGTTTCGCCGGGGAGCGACATGGGGGGTCTGTTTGTCAGTGAGGATGGCGGTACCACCTGGGACGAAAAAATTCCAGGAAATACCTATAGTGCTATAGCATTCAACCCAGACAACAGCAATGATATTCTTTTAGGGACTTTTTATGGCTATGGTACCCATCAGGAGAATCTTTATCGCTCACAAGATGGTGGCGACACTTGGAACGTGGTCCCGTTAACCTATACTAGTATGTCCAACGACAACATCAATTTTATTAAATTTAATCCTACAAACCCTGCCAATATTGTGGTATTGGAAGAAAATGAAATAATTGTAACGCAGGACGATGGCCTTACCTGGGAGCATCAAGTTTATACTGCTATCGATCCTGAGAATTACTATTATGGATTGTCTGTTTCCTTCAATCCTTTTGAGGCCAACGATGTAATAATAACAACCGATTTTTACCCCTTCCGTTCGCTGGATGGGGGTATTACCCTTTCTAAACTTTCCAATCGTTTTGTAAATAGTACGGGTAGGATTGACGCCCATTTTGAATCGGGTGGGAATCATTTGTACTATGGTCTCAGAAATGGGTTTATCCATAAGGACTTGGATAGCAACTCCGAAACTGGATACCGCATGCGGCCCCTCAACAATACCTTTGGGGCAACCACCTTCCCGTATGCCGATGCGGAAGTGGAAGGAAGAATCTTTAACAGCAGTCGCTTTGGAATGAATTCAGTATTGGAAATGAGTACGGACCATGGCGCCAATTATATATCCCTTTACAGCAGTATGATGTTCTTGAACATTTATACTCTGGCTACCGATCCTAGCAATACCGACCTAATTTGGTTTTCATTTGGAGAAATGGCCTATAAAGTGGACGTTACGGATGTTTCCATGCCGATTATAACCGAAGTAAACCTGCCGTCAACCAATCTGTTATATGGAATCATAATTGATCCAATGGATTCGGATAGGATAACCATTACCCAAGGTACCGCGGTCTATAGTTCTACGGATGGAGGGGCTACGTGGGAAAACACCTCCTCCGGCCTGGAAACCTTGGTTGAGGGGCAGGATATGATTTTAGATGCCAAAAGAAATCCGTTAGACCCAAACGAATATCTCTTAGCTACCACCAAGGGGATTTATCTTTCAACAAATAAAGGACAAAATTGGATGCGGACTTTTGAGGAGTTTGTGGACAAAGTAGATTTTTCCAATATTACTTCGGGTCATATAGTAGCTCGTAACCATTACTCCGATGGCTTTTTATATCCGCGGGCCAATTCTAGAATTATTTATTCAACCGATGCGGGTCAAAACTGGGAAGTTATTTCCGGGGAGGCGTTGGAGTATATTAATTCAAGTAGTTCCATAGTACGTTTTTATGAAGATAATGCCGATGTGTTTTATGGAACTTTTGATACGGGGTTGGTGCGCTATAATATTGATTTGAGCACCCTTGATGTGGCCCAATCCCAATTAAAGGATGCTATTGCAATCTACCCAAACCCTGCCAGCACTAACTTATGGATTACCGCTGCAGACCTACAAATCCAGGATGTGAAAATTTATACCATCAAAGGACAGCTAGTAATTGAAGTATCGGAGAATATGGAACAAATTGACATCTCCTCATTGACTAGTGGGGTTTATTTAATAAAAATAGAGACCGCCAAGCAGACATTTTTCAAGCGATTATTAAAAAAATAAGAACCTAAAAATAAGAACATATGAAAGATTTAATCAAATCCATTCCCTTAACCATCATTGGATTGATGTGTATGGGAAACGTAGGCTTTGCCCAATTTACGCAAGAAGCTAAAATAGTAAGTGAAAATCGTGAGTCGCGTGCAGAATACGGCACTTCGGTGGCTATCCTCGACAGTTATGCTGTAGTTGGAACGTCCAGGGAGAATGTTGCTTCGGGGGCGGCATATATCTATCAAAAAGATACAAATGGCGAATGGTCCTACCTTCAAAGTTTTACTGCCCCGGATCCCAATATGGGGGCCGAATACGGAGGTGGGGCGAAACTGACCCACGATCTTATGGTTATTGCCGCGGGCAGGGCGGACGTTGCCGGCTTGGAACGGGCTGGGGCCTTATATGTTTATCAACGCAATGGCTCTTCCTGGGAATATGACACTAAACTTATAGCCAGCGATTTTAGCGCAGATGCAAAGATGGGTATGAACCCTACTTCGCTCGATATGGAGGGTGCTACCATTGTAGTAGGGGCGCCAGGAGAAACCTCATGGACAGGTAGCGTGTATGTATTTGAAAAATCTGGCGGAAATTGGAGCGAGGTCCAGAAAATATTGAGTCCAAATCCACAGCAAAATGATATTTTTGGAATAGGGGTATCCCTCGATGGGGATTATATGGTGATAGGCGCCAGTGAGGAAGACAATACCAAGGGAGCAGCCCATATATACCTGAGGAATAGCAGTGGGGTGTGGGAGCACCAGCAGCGAATAACTGCCTCTGACGCCATGGGGCAAGCTTATTTCGGTACTTCGGTAGCTATATCCAATTCAAGTATCGCCATAGGTGCCTACGGGCACGCCGGGGGCGCGGGCGCAACCTATATTTTTGAGGATGACGGGTCGGGCAACTGGATAGAAACCCAGAAAATCACCGCTTCTACGCCCTCCATTGAGGCTAATTTTGGGTGGAATTGTTTGCTTCAGGACAATCATCTAATTGTTAGCGCTCCTCACCCTTATGGTGTGGAAAAAGGAGAGGTTTATGTATATGAAAGGGTTGGGGGTTCATTTACCGAAATTCAAAAGGTGGAAAGTCTAGACCTCGCCCCCGAGGATTTTTATGGATGGAATATCGAGATGGATTCAAATCAATTGATTGTAGGCGCGCCGTGGGAAGATGAGGATGCAAATGGAGGAGACCCTGTGGATCGTGCAGGCTCCGCATATATTTTTAAAAACCCCTTATTGGCCCTTAATGACTTTCAGGACAATACGGAATTCCGCATATATCCCGTCCCAACCAGTAGGAACTTGACTATAGAAGCAAGTGGTACTATAAATAACCTAAGCCTTGTAAACCAATTGGGAGCTGTACTTATGGAAAAAAAGGTTATGGCCGCACCGCAGCATACACTTGATCTTTCCCAATATGCACGAGGAATCTATTTCTTGAACATTGGAATGGACAACGGTCAAACGGTAGTGAAAAAGATTGTTGTAGAATAAATTGAAATTTTTTCCTAGGATTGTTACCCCTTAAGAATTTTCTTGAGGGGTTTTGTTTTCCACCCTTTATTGGCGCATTTTCATTTCATCTATGGAGGGCCAGTTGTCCTTAATTGGATTATGAGCAACTGTATGTAGCAAATATTACCACTTTTTTACCTGCAAAAAAAGGAAACAATCCGGAACCACATTCCATACTTCGGCATCGTTTTTTTGCTAATTCCCATTCAATAATTATGTCTTTTTTCGGATATAAGTTAACTTCACAACCTTTTTAGGTTTATGAAAGTAATCTCTATATTCTTATTTCTCCTTTTCGGTCCTTTTTTGCTGGCCCAGAGTACAGCAGAATTGGACAGTCTTTTGCTGCAGGGAATAAATGCGAGAAGTAATAAGGAATATTCCCGATCATTGGAATTATTGACCAAAGTACGCACGGTTGCCGAAGAAAACCAATGGCATAAGCAGCAGTTTTTGGCCATCAACAACATAGGGGCCAATTATTATTCCATGTTGGATTACGGGGAGGCACTGGACAACTATCTGGAGGCATATACCATAGCCTTAAAATACTTGGATGGAAATGAAGAGATGATTGTGCTTAACAACATTGCAATTCTCTATAGTAAGGAAGGCGACTTCCAAAAGGCAGAAGAGTATTTCTCCAAGGCCTATGTATTGGCCAAAGCGCATAAGGAAAAAGTGAAAATTGGGTTATATGCCGTGAATCTTGGGATCGTATCCAATCAACAGGATAAAATAGAGCAGGCCGCTACCTATTTGGCAGAGGCAAAGGAAATGCTGAAAAAGGAGCCTTCCCTGGCTATTTTGGTAGAAATAGCCTTGGCCGAGAACCATTACAAACGGGGAGGGCTCCGCACTGCCAAAGCCTTGGCAGAAGAAATACTGCCAGAATTGGATGCTATTGCCTTTAGTGAGGAACGGATTTCCATATTGGTATTGCTTTCCAATATTGCGGCAGACATGGGAGACATAGGTCAGGCCATTGAATATGCACAGGCTGCACTAAAGGCTGCTGTAAATCCTGAACATCAAATAAGCGCTTATGGGCAATTGGCTGAGGTATATATTAAAAATGGAGCATACGATAAGGCCCTAACAGCAAAGGATTCCATTATTTCCCTCACCGAATCGCTAAACCAACTGAAAAATGGCCGATTGTTTGAAACCAACCGGGTAAAGTTTGAAATTGCCGATTATAGAAGAGAATTGCAACAGAGCAGGGAACTGCGGCAAAAGGAACGCACAGCCCTATACAGCCTTTTGGGTATTTCCTTCTTGTGTATTTTGCTAATTGCCTGGGCCTTGTACAACAGCTATATAAAAAATAAGCAGCGAAAAAGATTGCATCAACAGAATAGGGAATTTATAGAATTGGAACTTCAGAAAAAAGAAAGTGACAACCTCCTGCTCGAAAAACAATTGCACGCCAAGGAGGCGGTAGCTATGCTGGAGCAGGAACGCCTAAAGAATGAAATAGAAAATAGAAATAGGAAGTTAGCGGCAAAGGCCCTTCAAATTTCGGGGCGCAATGAATTGATAAAGGAGGTTATCAACAGCTTGACCCACCAATCTGAAGTTGCGCGCAATGCATTTTTATCCACTAAAATAAAGGAACTTAAAAAACTGCTCAAAAACGACTCGGAATGGGCAAGCTTTCTCACCCATTTTGAAGAGGTGAACCATGGGTGGCTTACAAAGCTTCGCAATAACCACCCCGAATTGACGGCCAATGATATTCGATATCTAAGTTATCTATATATGGATCTTACTACCAAGGAAATAGCCTCCCTCTTTAATATAACCGTCGAGGCCACCCGCAAGCGGAAAGAGCGAATTAGCAATAAAATTGGGCTGGAAGATAGCGCTGCCTTATATCCTTATATTACAACACTTTAATAGGGGATGTCACGCTTTTTCTAAAAGCCGTCGCACTAATTAGGATGAATTTTTAGGGCTATTGAAGATAATTCCTGAATATTGGGTTCCACTAAAAATTTTTAAATATGAAAAAATTTACCCTTCTCTTTTTTGTAATATTCATTTTTCAATCTGCCCTATACGCCCAGTTTGAGGTGACGGGTTCGGATGATTTCGGGCGACTGTTTGATGTTACCTATGATGCCAACGTACCCAATAAGGTGTATGCCGTAACTCTTGGAAACCACATAGTAGTTTCTGAGGATAATGGCGCCAGCTGGGATATTTTATATTCCCTTTTCATTGGACAGGGAGCGAGCATCCGCGATTTAAAACTCTCGCCAGATGGCACAGCCCTCACCTTTTCGGCATATTTGCCGAATAGCAGTTTAAATGAAATAAGAATATACGATATTGCCACCGCGGCCATTGTAAAATCCTTCCCATTGCCAAACCGGATGGATAGCGCCTATGTTACTTCATACGATTTTTATGACGGCGATACCGATATCTTATTGGTCGATACCAACTTTCCAGTAGGAATGAATACTGAGGGAAAGACTTTTTACACGGCCGATGGAGGCAATAATTGGAACATGATCTACTACACCAATGACAATGACACCGTATTCTTAAACGACGTAGCCATAAGCCCAAACAATCCCGATAAAATTTTTCTCACCCGGGGCAATGGCAGTACCGGGGTGGACGGGGGTCTCTTTGTGTCTGAGGATGCGGGGCAGACATGGGAAGAGAAACTTCCTGGAATCATTTTGGATCCCATAAGTTTTGACCCGGCAAACCATCAACATGTTCTGATGGGTACGGGCATCAGTTTTGGAGGTACCGTTGAAAACCTGTATAAATCCATTGATGGTGGCGAAAATTTTAATATTGTTCCTATCACTTGGACAGCTGGAATTTTGGATTGCATCAACGTAATACGTTTTAATGAAAACAACCCCTCACAAATCATAGTATTGGAAGAAAATGAAATTGCGATTTCGGAAAATGGGGGCAATACTTGGGAAAACTTTGTTTATCCGGATGATGACCCGCAAAGTTACTATTATGGGCTGCAGGCGAGTTACAATCCGCAAAATTCTGAGGAAATTTTTATCAGTGCCAACTATGTTCCATTATTCTCTTCCGATGGCGGCGAAACCCTGAGTTGGTCCAAAAGTCCCTATTTTGTTAGTACGGGAAATATAGATATGTATTTAAATGGTGCGAATGCCAATCTATATTACGGCGTTCAATTCGGCTACGTTCATCGCGACCTCAATACCGGTACCGATACGCCTTATGATATTGTACCCTTGAATATTTTCTCAAACACTCCTGGCCAAACGCAATATGCAGATAAGGTTACGCCAAATCGTGTTTACACCTTTTCCTCCAGTTTTATGGGGTCTAGCCTTAGAATGAGCAACGACAATGGTGCTACCGAAAGCGAATTGTTGATGATTTTCGCCAATAGACTGACTGCCGTAGCAACCTTCCCAAATGCTCCCCAGACCATTTTGGCAGCCTTCGGAGGCTTCGAACCGAGTGAAACCCAGTTAAAGAGAATAGATTTTAGCGACATTAACAATATTTCGGTAACCGATATCACTTTACCCAGTCTTGATTACATCCATGAAATACTTATTGATGCTACAGGAAAAATTATAATGCCGGTTGGTATAGAAGTGTATTCCTCGATGGATGGTGGCACCACTTGGACCAACAATAGCAGTGGGCTAGATGTTTTGGGTGCCAATGACCTCATTTTTGACCTGCAAAGAGATGCCTTGGATAATAACCGAATGGCCTTGGCAAGCTCAAAAGGCATTTTTATATCAGAGGATGGAGGTGAAAACTGGGTGCGAAAAACCACTTCCCTGGTTTTTAATGTAGCCTTTTCAACCGAAACGGAAGGGGCGATGTTGGCTTCCACATACAGTTCGGAACTTTCTGAATTTACACTCCATTACTCTACCGATGGAGGAGAAACGTGGGCGTCCATCAATAATGAACAATTGTTGGGTATAGGCTCGGGTTCCTCCGCCTATCTGTTTGGCGAAAATTCCGTGACAGCCTTCATCGGCTCCTTTGACCTTGGTCTGGTAGAATATACAGTAGATTTGAATGTTGCCGGAATCCCAGATTTTGGAAATGGCGATAAGGAAATAGCCATTTATCCCAACCCTGCCTCTAAGGTATTGAATATCAGTCTAAAAAACTCAAGGGTGAACCGAGTAACCCTTTATACGCTATTGGGCGCCAAGGTATTGGATAGTGAAGATACTTCCAGTGTAGATATTTCAAACTTGGCTGTGGGCACATATTTGGTGCGCGTATTGGATAGCAACAGAAAATTATTCTTTAAAAAAATCGTGAAACAATAGGCATTAAAATTTTATGATGTCGTGAAGGAGCTCCCGGGAATTTATTTTTGGGAGCTTTTGGCGCACTCAAAATCCTCCTTATGCCAAAGCTATAGCAAAGCCATAGCAAAGCCATAGCAAAGTCATTAAAATGTAAGAAAACAGCCGTTTTTTCCTACAAAATGCAAGTCCCTGCTTTCCCCTTGGGAACTACTGGGGTAAAATCTCAAGCCTGCCAACCATCCAAATTGTGTTCCAACGCTTTAATTAACAAGGCTTTTTGCCCTTCCATACACATTTTTAAAACCATTCTATCCCGCATCCCACTTCCAATTTTTCATCTATTTCCGTTCTTAAATCGCTCAAAAATTCCTCATCCATAAAACCCCCAAAAAATAGTAAGCTCTCTTTTCCCAGTATTTCCAGCCTTTCCCAATCTTTCTAAAAATAAATCGTACCCCATATACACCCCACTTGTGAATAATCGCTTTTCCCACATCCCATCTTTGCAGCTCACTTTAAATCTTTTTATTATGGCTAAACAAGCTGGAATTATCAAATTAAAAGGTACTATCGATGATATCGCCTTTTACAAAACCGCAGACGGTCACCTTGCCCGGGCTAAGGGAGGAGTTGACCGCGACAAGATCCTTCACAGTGCTGCCTTTGCACGTACCCGTGAAAACAACTCCGAATTCGGTCGCGCAGGCCAGGGCGGCAAACTCATCCGCACCGCCCTGCGCTCCTTGATGCAAAAGGCTAAGGACCGCCGTGTGGTAAGTAGGCTCACCACCCTCTTACT